>JBHAQQ010000167.1:0-4486 GCA_041830435.1 Corynebacterium sp. | reverse complement strand
GCGCCACCGTTGGTCCCGGCTGTGTGGTGCAAACTCACCTATTCCAAGATCGCATCATGAGCCTCGGGCCAGTCACCATCGCCGATGGCGCCACGCTCGGACCGCACAGTGTTGCGCTGCCAGCGTCCCAAATCGGCGCCGGAGCTACCGTAGGTGCAGCCTCACTGATCATGCGCGGCGACCACGTACCAGCGCAGACCTCCTGGCAAGGTAACCCCATTGAGCCCATGCGCACCCGCTAACTACCAACGCTGCAGCAGTAGCTCACAAGCAGCAGCAACCGGTTCCACAATCTGGTCTGGGAATTGGCCTGCAAGCTGCTGAGCGAACCCGCTCAACGGCCCTCCCCCAATAATGACCCGCCGCGCACCCGCCTGCAGAGCCTGGCGCGTAACCGCCTCCAGCCCCTCCCTCACCACCTCTGGACGCTCCTGCACATCCTGTTGCGTCGCCGGGAACAACCGCACCGACACTGGCGCTGCGTCACCCCGCGGATCCCACCGACCCACGAGTTTCCGCAACGCCGGTTCCAGGTCAGCCGTTGTGGTCACAATGTCATACGGCTCTTCCCCAGTGGCCCACTCAGTTGCCGCCAGAATACTGGCCATACCAATACCCACCACTGGCATTGCCTCCCCATACGCTTGCACCAAAGCATCCAATCCCGGATCTCCAAACGCGCCGATCACCACGGCATCCACGGGTTCGGGTCCTGGTGCATCTGCGTCCGCAAGTACGGTTCCCCGGGCGTCCGTTTCCGCGCCGAGGCGCTTGTTCACCACCGCATAGGTACTTGCTTCTGCTGCTGCCAGTTCTTCCAAGGTGCTAATCATCGTGGCTGCTGCTGAGTTGGTCAGCCCCTCCACCTCCACGTGCTCGCCTACCCCGAAGGTGGCAAAAGCTTGCCGTGCGCGTGCCACCAGCAGTTCGGTGGTTGCAGGGTTCGCATTTGGATTCACCACTAGTACGCGTTTCATTGCCATGGTTGTCTTCCCGTATCAATGCCAACGTCCCGGCACGTTTCGTACCGGGACGCCTTGGAGGAACGCCTGTTCCTCGCGATGGAGTTATGTTAGTCCGTGATGTTATCGCGGCCACGCTTTACCAGCAGTGGGTCTGGCTCGCCCACAACCTCGTGGTCCTTGCCGGTGTATTCAAACTTGGACAGGACGTAACGCATCGCGTTGATGCGGGCACGCTTCTTGTCATTGGACTTGATGGTGATCCATGGAGATTCGTTGGTGTCCGTGTAGCGGAAAGATTCTTCCTTCGCCCGGGTGTAATCGTCCCATCGATCCAACGACGCCAAGTCCATCGGAGACAGCTTCCACTGACGGACCGGATCAACCTGACGGATCGCGAAACGCGTACGCTGCTCCTTACGCGTCACGGAGAACCACAGCTTGGTCAGGGAAATTCCAGATCCCATGATCATGTTTTCCAACATTGGCACTTCGCGGAGGAACTCTGCGTGCTGCGATTCCGTGCAGAAGCCCATCACACGTTCCACACCGGACCGGTTGTACCACGAGCGGTCGAAGAAGACGATCTCGCCGCCGCATGGGAAGTGCTGAATGTAGCGCTGGAAGTACCACGAGGTGGATTCACGCTCACTTGGCTTCTCCAAGGCCACGGTACGCGCACCACGTGGGTTCAAATGTTCATTGAACCGCTTGATGGTGCCACCCTTGCCAGCCGCGTCGCGGCCCTCAAACAGGATGATGTGCCTCTGGCCCGTGTCCTTCGTCCAGTTCTGCCACTTCAGCAGCTCAATTTGCAGCGCGCGCTTGGTCTTTTCGTACTCCTCGCGGCTCATGCGCTCTTCGTAAGGGTAGCCGTCCCGCCAGGTATCTACTGGCTTGCCATCCGGGGTGATGAGGACCGGATCATCTTCGTCACTGTCGTCGACGATGTAGCCCTCGGTAGCAGCGAGGTCAACGATGTGGAAGTCTTCGTTATCTGCCATGTTCACACTCTCTCTCAAGCACGATGTTCTACTTTCTATCCTACGCCCCGGCGGGCAAAAATTTCCCTGAAATCACGAATGAGGGGTACAGCGGTACCCCTCATTGTTCAGAAGGAAATCCTGGTGCCAAATGGGGCTGAGGCCAGACGCCTCAACACAGCACTTAGGCAGGGTGCTTAGGCAGGGTGATTAGGCAGGGCGCTTAGGAACGGCGCTTCGCCAACACTGCACTGAGCGCCACACACAGCACCGTGATCACAATGAGACCCAGCATGCCCTGTGTAAACAGACCATCAAAGATGCCAGCCGACGCACGCACAAACGCATCACGCGTATGCCCCATCGGATGCACCACATGGAACAAACGGAGCCAGCCTGGTGTGGCATGCTCAGGCCAAATCGCACCACTGGCAAACAGGCCAGCCACGTACGCCACCACCACCAACGCTGCACCGACGACGGGACCAAACGCTGTGCGCAACACGTGGAACAACGCCGCACCGGCAACACCCGCGAGCAACAGCACAGCCACCGCGGCACCCCAACTTGCAGGTTCCCAACCAAGGGAAGCAGAAACTGCTGCCACCACTGCCTTCACCACAACGCTAGCACCAGCCTGCAAGCCAAAGGCCAGCAGGTTGCTTCGAACCGCTGAGGAGTCTTGAACTCCGGTGGAGTGGCGTCGAATAACACTCGGCAACAACAGCGCCAACAATGCCACCAACATGAAGCCAAACAACGTCACTACCAGAATAGAAGCGCCGCCGGTGAGCTTCACAGCCGTCGGATCTTCCGCACTCACCGCCGTCTGCACCGGGTTGAGGTTCTGGTGCACAAATTCAATCGGGGTGGACATGTTCTGCGCAGACACCACTGGAGCATTGATCGCCGGCGCCTGGCTCACACCATCGGCCAAACCGGTCGACAGCTGACCAGTGCCATCCTTCAGCTGATCCATTCCATCCTTGAGCTGTGCTGCGCCATCCGACAGTTCAGTCATGCCGTCATCCAATTGGACGGTACCATCTGCCAACTGGCCCGCGCCGTCCTGCAATTGCGATGCACCGTTATCCAACTCGCCCGCGCCATCCCGCAACTGTCGAGCACCATCCTGGAGCTGCAACACACCCGACAGGTATGGCGCCGATGGATCCGCCAGGTTGTAGTGCAACTCCGCCGTACCATCACGCAGCAGGCCCAGCTGCGCCACCAGGTTCTCGCTATTTGCAGGATCAAGATCCTTCAGCAAACCAGCCAATTCATTCGCTGCATCCTGCATACCAGCGGCACGCAACGCCCCCACCGCTGGAGCCAATGTCCCAACTGCGCCTTGCGCTTCGGACAGCAGTGGAATCAGCATGTCGGTGAGTTCCTTCACGCCATCCTTGATTTGGCCAGCACCGTCCGCAAGGTGCGTAGTGCCGTCGCGGAGTTCATCCATGCCGGCTGCCAGCTGGCCGGCACCGTCGCGCAATTGCATGGTGCCGTCCTTCAACTCGCCAGTGCCGTCAGCCAATTGGCCGGCGCCATCCCGCAGTTGCGTGGTTCCGTCCTTCAATTGACCGATACCATCAACTGCTTGCGCGCCACCTTCTTGGAGTTGGCCGGCGCCATCGTCCAATTGCTTCGCACCATCACTGGCCTCAGCGAGACCGGAGCTCATCTCCTTCAGGCCATCAATAACTGAAGTTGCGTACTCCGCGGTCACTGCCTGGGCTACGCTGGCCTGCAATTCTGGGATCAGCGAACCAGTAATGAAGGCACTTTGGGTGCCGTAGAAGTCGTTGAGGTCAAAGGTGATGGTTGGCCGGACTGGATTGTCGTCGATGATGGTCGCGGCCTTACGCGAGAAATCCTCCGGGATGTTCATGACCATCATCAGCTCCCCACGCCCGAGTTTCGCTTGCGCTTCCTCGGCTTCCATGCGGGTGAAATTCAGGTAGTCCAGGTCCAGGATGCCTTGCGCGATGGCGTCGCCATAGTTGGAGAAATCTTCACCTTCGCCCACACCGACATCCTCTGTCACTACCGCAACTGGAATGTTCTTGATGTATGCCTTTGGGTCCCACATTGCCCACATGTAGGCGGAGGCGAACAGTACTGGCAGCACCAACAGCAGCGTGGTGATCACGCGCCCCCAGCGTTTTGGTGTTGGCTGTGTTTCCGATTCAGTCATGTGCATGTCTTCCTGTGAAAAACTCTCATTTTGAATTTCTGCAAGAATGCTATAACTGATATGCCAGGGCGTGGGGCGATTTCACTAAAATACTGTGCTGAGCATCACCATATTGTTGTTTTCATTAGGTTTTCCACAGCATCAGCTCACGCTGCGGCTGGTTTAGCTTGCCGTGTTCACGTTGGCCGAAGGCGAGCTGCCCGCGCCCACACCACCGCCACCACCAGTGCCACCACCACCCCAAGGACCGCACCGCACACCACGTCACTCAACCAGTGCACCCCCAGGTATAGCCGATTACACCCCACGATCACCGCCAACAACCACAGCGCAGCGCACCACCT
>JBHAQQ010000166.1:0-5986 GCA_041830435.1 Corynebacterium sp. | reverse complement strand
GGTGAAGTAATCTTCGTAGCGATCTTGGAGCTCGGTGTAGATGTTCTCATCAGCGATCATCTGCTTTGGAGCAAGCTTGACGAACGTGTTCCAGATTTCGTCGAGGCGGTCGATTTCGCGTTCTGCACGCTCACGGATATGACGCATTTCGCGGTCGGCTGCTGCCTGAACCTTCTTCTTGGCGTCATTCTTGTTGCCAGCTGCTTCGAGTGCGGCGAGATCCTCTTCGAGGGTCTTCGCACGCTCTGCCAGCTCAGCTGCGCAGTCAGCTTCGACTTCCTTCTTTTCCATCAGCATTTCAGCTTCGAGCGTGGTGAGGTCGTTGTGACGACCTTCCTCATCGACGCTGGTGATGATGTTGGCTGCGAAGTAGATGATCTTTTCCAGATCCTTCGGAGCGAGGTCCAGCAGGTAGCCCAGGCGGGATGGAACACCCTTGAAGTACCAGATGTGGGTCACTGGTGCAGCGAGCTCAATGTGGCCCATGCGTTCGCGACGAACCTTGGACTTGGTTACTTCCACACCACAGCGTTCACAGATGATGCCCTTGTAACGGACACGCTTGTACTTGCCACAGCGACATTCCCAGTCGCGGGTTGGGCCGAAGATGCGTTCACAGAAGAGGCCTTCTGGTTCTGGCTTCAGGGTGCGGTAGTTGATTGTTTCAGGCTTCTTTACCTCGCCACGGGACCAACGACGAATGTCGTCAGCTGTTGCGAGTCCGATGCGAAGCTCATCGAAGAAGTTGACGTCCAGCACGTGAACTTCCTTTCCCCTCCTGTTGCGGAGGGCCTTGAATGTGGATGAAGGTCAGTTGTTTATTGCAGCGTGAGTAGCTGGGGCCCGGGAAGTCAATTGCTTGGCTTCGGGGCTGGTGCTACTTAGCTGACATCGAGGTCCGCGTCTGGACGCTCATCTCGGGACAGGTTGATACCAAGTGCAACATTTGCGTTGTCGAGGTCATCATCGTCATCGGAAGAGAGTTCCATTGGGGTGCCATCCGCAGCGAGAACTTCTACGTTCAGGCAGAGGGACTGCAATTCCTTGAGGAGAACCTTGAAGGATTCTGGGATGCCTGGGTCAGGGATGTTTTCACCCTTCACAATGGCTTCGTAGACCTTTACGCGACCAACCACGTCGTCGGACTTGATGGTCAGGAGTTCCTGCAGGGTGTATGCCGCACCGTATGCCTGCATTGCCCAAACTTCCATTTCACCGAAGCGCTGGCCACCGAACTGTGCCTTACCACCCAGTGGCTGCTGGGTAATCATGGAGTAAGGGCCAGTGGAGCGAGCGTGGATCTTCTCATCAACCAGGTGGTGCAGCTTCAGGATGTACATGTAGCCAACAGCAACTGGGTAAGGGAATGGTTCGCCGGAACGACCGTCGATCAACTGCGCCTTGCCGAAGTCGTCAACCAGGCGAATGCCATCGCGGTTCGGCAGGGAGGAACGCAACAGGCCGGACAGCTCGGCATTGGATGCGCCGTCGAATACTGGGGTGGCGGTGAGCGAGTCAGCTGGAACTTCGTAGAGCTCCTCTGGCAAGGTCTTCAGCATTTCCTGGATCTTTGGATCCTGGGATTCGGTGTCGACCTTCCAACCAGCCTTTGCCAGCCAACCAAGGTGCACTTCCAAAACCTGGCCAATGTTCATACGACGTGGAACACCGTGCGTGTTCAAGATGATGTCGATTGGGGTGCCGTCTGGAAGGAATGGCATGTCTTCCTGTGGCAAGATCTTGCCAACAACACCCTTGTTGCCGTGGCGACCAGCGAGCTTATCGCCGTCCTGGATCTTGCGTTTCTGTGCAACATACACGCGAACCATTTCGTTCACGCCTGGAGCCAGGTCGTCGTCGTCCTCACGAGAGAAGACACGTACGCCGATAACCTTGCCGGTTTCACCGTGTGGCACCTTCATGGAGGTGTCGCGAACTTCGCGAGCCTTTTCGCCGAAGATGGTGCGCAGCAAACGCTCTTCTGGGGTGAGTTCAGTTTCACCCTTCGGGGTTACCTTGCCGACCAGAATGTCGCCATCGCGAACATCCGCGCCGATACGCACGATACCGCGGTCGTCGAGGTCCTTCAGTACGTCCTCACCAACGTTTGGAATATCGCGGGTGATTTCTTCAGGGCCCAGCTTGGTATCGCGAGCATCGATTTCGTGCTCTTCGATGTGGATGGAGGTGAGGATATCTTCTTCAACCATGCGCTGGTTGAGGATGATCGCATCCTCGTAGTTGTGACCTTCCCAAGGCATGAATGCCACGAGCAGGTTCTTACCCAGTGCCATTTCACCATTGTCGGTACCTGGACCATCAGCCAAAACCTGACCAGCTTCAACACGGTCACCCTCATTCACCAGTGGCTTCTGGTTGTAGGAGGTGCCCTGGTTGGTGCGCTCGAACTTGCGCAGCATGAAGGTATCGCGGACACCTTCGTCGTCCATGACCGTGATGTAGTCAGCGGAAACGGATTCAACCAAACCGGACTTTGGAGCGATGATCATATCGCCGGCGTCGTACGCCGCGCGCAATTCCATACCCGTGCCCACAAATGGTGCTTCGGAACGCAGCAGAGGCACAGCCTGGCGCTGCATGTTGGCGCCCATCAGTGCACGGTTAGCGTCGTCGTGCTCCAGGAACGGAATCATAGCGGTTGCCACGGAAACCATCTGTCGTGGCGAAACGTCCATGTAATCCACCTCGGCAGCTGGCACGACCTCCACGTCGCCGCCGTTGAGGCGAACCTCAATGCTGTCTTCAGTGAATCGATGATCTGGACCAAATGGGGTGTTCGCCTGCGCAATAACGTGGCGATCTTCCTCATCTGCGGTGAAGTACACAACTTCATCGGTAATCTGGCCGTTTTCCACGCGACGGTATGGGGTTTCGATGAAACCGAATGGGTTCACACGCGCGTAGGAAGACAAGGAACCAATCAGACCAATGTTTGGACCTTCTGGGGTCTCAATTGGGCACATACGGCCGTAGTGGGATGGGTGAACGTCACGAACTTCCAGGCCCGCACGCTCACGAGACAAACCACCTGGACCCAGTGCCGACAAACGACGCTTATGGGTCAAGCCAGACAACGAGTTGTTCTGGTCCAAGAACTGCGACAGCTGGGACGTTCCGAAGAACTCGCGAATAGCTGCAGACACTGGACGAACATTGATCAGGGAGGTTGGGGTGATGGACTCGGCGTCCTGCGTGGTCATGCGTTCACGAACCACGCGCTCCATACGGGACAGGCCAACGCGAACCTGGTTCTGGATCAGCTCACCAACGGTGCGCAGACGACGGTTGCCGAAGTGGTCAATGTCGTCCACACCAATGGCGATCTCCACGCCCTCAGGGGAAACCATGGTGCGCTCACCAGCGTGCAAGCGAACCAAGTACTCAATGGTGGTGAGGATATCTTCCTCAGTGAGGGTCATGTTGCCCTCATGATCGCCACCCAAGCCCAACTTCCGGTTGATCTTGTAACGGCCAACCTTAGCCAGGTCATAGCGCTTAGCCTTGAAGAAGGAATTCTCCAGCAACGCCTGCGCCGAATCGCGGGTTGGGGATTCGCCCGGACGCTGCTTACGGTAGATCTCCAGCAATGCCTCATCGGTGTTTGCCACACCGTCCTTTTCCAAGGTAGACATCATGATTTCGGAGAAACCGAAACGCTGCACGATCTCTTCCGTGGTAAGACCAAGTGCCTTCAGCAGCACGGTGACTGGCTGACGACGCTTACGGTCAATACGCACACCAACAGTGTCGCGCTTGTCCACGTCGATTTCCAACCACGCACCACGGGAAGGAATCACATTCACCGCGTGCAAAGTGCGCTCAGTGGAAGCGTCGATATCAGACTCGAAATATACGCCTGGGGAACGCACCAACTGGGAAACAACAACACGCTCGGTGCCGTTGATAATGAAGGTGCCCTTGTCGGTCATCATTGGGAAATCACCAATGAAAACGGTCTGGGACTTAATCTCACCAGAAGTTGCGTTGGTGAACTCAGCGGTCACGTACAGTGGTGCCGCGTAGTTGATGTCCTTTTCTTTTGCTTCGTCGATGGTGGACTTGACATCTTCGAAACGTGGTTCGGAAAGCGTCAGCGACATATTTTCCGAGAAGTCCTCAATTGGGGAAAGCTCCTCGAGGATGTCCTCCAGGCCGCTCGTGATGCGAACGCCTTCACCTGCTTCAGCTTGAGCTCGAGCGCGCCATTCTGGGTCGCCGATGAGCCAAGCAAAGGACTCACGTTGAAGGTCAAGAAGGCCAGGAACTTCAATCGGAGAATCAATCTTCGCAAACGAGTAACGCTGCGAAGCTCCGGGAATTCCGGCTACTGAACTAGTCTGGCGATTGACTGCCAAGATAGGTCCTTCCAGCACCTCATCTCAGGGACCGCGAGGTGGAGCTGCAGTACCCCTGATTGGGTGTGTGTACGGTAGTTTGATGGTCATTTGAGTGGCCCCAGCCCCCGTTTCACGTGCCAACCCCGAATCAATGACTAAACGACCTTGTCAAGTCCTATTTTTCAGGATGACAAAGTCTGCATCAAAACGTTTAAGGCCCGCTATATTGCCTCATCAAATCGACACACGGAAAACTGGTTCCAGCGCAACGAACTATCATATAGCAGTTTTCCGCCCGTGTCCAGCGCTAACGTTGGCCCCCTCGCCGCCGACTCAACAGCAGCACCACAGCGGATGCGAGTGCCACAATAGCACCAGCAATCATCAATCCAAGCCCAACGCGCGCAGGTAACCCACTTTTTGTCAGCGCCAACGCCTGCGCCAACATCGCTCGCTCGCTTTCCTCCTCAGTCGAACCCGCAAACACCAAGAAATCTTCCACCCGATCGCCGGCCGCATTCACGAAAAAGGCGTCGAGATCCTCCGACAGAGAAACGATATTCCCACTGCGCGGCTCCACTTCAATCGTCCGCGTCACCGAATACCGCAACTCCGCCTGCTCCCCCAAAGCCGAACCATCCCACACCAACTCCCGATAGTCCGCCACCCGCTCATCCGCGATCCGCTGCTCAAACACATACAGCTCCGCCTGCTCCCCCGCCGCATCTGATTGCGTATCTGGTGCTGCATCAACCATCACGGTCCCCTGAAACTCCGCTGGGAACGAAGCTCGCAACATACTATCGAAAAACGGGTAACTGCGCTGTTCCACATCCCGCGGGAACTTCACCCACTGCCCCACCTGCTCCACCGTGGTTGGCGGAGTCGCCGGTGTATCCGCCACCCGCGCAGGCCCCAACACCGCACCATCCAGCCGATCCACCGTGAAACTCCACACCTCGGCGCTCAACAACCCCTCCACGTCGCTACCGCCTGTTTCCCCACCCCGGTACATACTCACCCCAACCTTCGCCGACGCCTGGCTCGCGTCCGCCGGCAGCCCCAACTCCAAGTTGAACTGGCGATGCACCGGCACCGTCTGAGCTTCCCCACCAGCTGCCGGCCACACCGGACCAATCGTCGCCGCGGGATCCGTCAATGTGAACGTATGACTCTGCAGATTCAATGCCACAGGCTCCTGCTCCGAGAACACGTGCGGGGTAAGCCAACCTGCAGTAACCAACGAAATCCCAAGAACAATTCCCGTCATTGCTACTGGACGCACACGCCGCGTGGTACGTGGAGAACTCGTTGCAGTCATGGGTGCCACTATAGCGGGAAACGGCAAAGGACCCGCAACCTCTCCCATCGAATGAGAGAACAGTCACGGGTCCATAGCGTGCACTCGACTGCTGTTAGGCAGCGAAATGCAGAGCGTTATTACTTAAGAACAACGGTTGCGCCAGCTTCTTCGAGCTTAGCCTTTGCAGCCTCAGCGTCGTCCTTGGATACACCCTCGAGGATAGCCTTAGGTGCGCCCTCAACGAGCTCCTTAGCTTCCTTCAGGCCCAGGCCGGAAACGATCTTGGGTACAACCTTAATTACCCCGATCTTCTTTGTGCCACCGT
>JBHAQQ010000165.1:0-4322 GCA_041830435.1 Corynebacterium sp. | reverse complement strand
GGGCTCGGGAACTCACCCAGTCAATCCCCACCGTCACCGGCACAAATGTAGCCAACCCGCAGTTGTGAGTGCCTGGACAGGTATTCCAGCAGGCAAGATGCTGCAAGGTGAGAGTGAAAAGTTGCTGGAAATGGAGGCCTTCTTGGGTCGCCGAGTAGTAGGGCAAACCACGGCGGTAGAAGCCGTTGCGGACGCCGTCCGAAGGGCACGCGCCGGCGTGGCAGACCCAAATCGCCCAACTGGTTCCTTCCTCTTCCTCGGCCCAACCGGTGTAGGCAAAACCGAGCTGGCAAAGGCACTGGCAGAGTTCTTGTTCGATGACGAGCAAGCCATCATCCGCATCGACATGAGTGAATACGCTGAAAAGCATGCGGTAGCACGCCTGGTAGGTGCCCCTCCGGGATATGTGGGATACGACCAAGGTGGTCAGCTCACCGAAGCAGTACGCCGCCGACCATACTCCGTTGTGCTCTTCGACGAGGTGGAAAAGGCCCACCCAGATGTGTTCGACATTTTGCTGCAAGTGCTTGATGAAGGTCGATTGACGGATGGC
Source organism: Corynebacterium sp. (assembly GCA_041830435.1). Taxonomy (GTDB): domain Bacteria; phylum Actinomycetota; class Actinomycetes; order Mycobacteriales; family Mycobacteriaceae; genus Corynebacterium. The sequence continues at coordinate 3,769 of JBHAQQ010000165.1, read as the reverse complement.
CAGGGCCGTACCGTGGACTTCCGCAACACCATCGTGATCCTCACCTCGAACTTGGGCGCTGGTGGCACCGAGGAGCAAATGCGCGAGGCAGTGAAGGCAAGTTTCAAGCCGGAGTTTGTGAACCGACTTGATGACGTGCTGATCTTCCATGCACTCAATGAGGAGCAACTGGAACATATTGTGGATATTCAACTGTCCAGCCTCATTGACCGCCTGCGTGGGCGTCGGTTGGGCTTGGTGGTTTCGCCAGATGCGAAACGCTGGCTGGCCGAGCGTGGATATGATCCGGCCTACGGCGCCCGCCCATTGCGTCGCCTAATCCAGAAATCCATCGGTGATCAATTGGCGAAGTTGCTGCTTGCTGGTGAAATCCGCGACGGCGACACCGTGCTGGTGGAGGTCGCAGCAAACGGCGAAACGCTGACAATCAGCAACCAATAACACACCACCGGGCACAAAAGGATCCCTCCGGTGGCCCACTGATTGCCTACCGGGGGCCTGCCGGTTGCCCGCGGCGATGGTGGCAACATGTGCGCTCCTGTCCAAGTCCGTGGCAGGAGCGCACAGGCATGCCAGGGATGGCTAGAATAAGAACTTATGAACAGCCCCTTCATTACCGGCGAGGCGCTCCACTCCGCCTACCGTGCCGGCCAGCGCATGACCATCATCGACTCCCACTGGGCCAAGACAGAAAATAGTGCGTGGGAAGCATACGTCACCCAGCACATTCCAGGGGCCATGTTCTGCAACCCGCTGCGACACCTCTCTGGAATTCCGAGCCGCGCCGCCGGCCGAAACCCAATGCCAGACGTCAGTGACCTGCAGCGGTATCTGGAGGACTGGGGTGTGATGAAGGGGCGCCCCACCTATATCTACGACGCCGGAGCCAACCTCTACGCCGCCCGCGCATGGTGGCTGTTCCGCTGGGCTGGCATTTCCGATGTGTACATCCTCAACGGTGGCACCGGCGAATGGTGCGCGGCTGGTGGGGACGTTGCTGGCGGAATCGGCGCGTTGCGAGGACGAGGCGATGTGGTGGTACAACCAAACTCCATGCCGACCCTGAGCATTGAAGAAGTGGACGCTTGGAAGGAGCACAACCTGCTCATCGATACACGCGACGAACCGCGCTTCGCAGGGCGGAAAGAAAACGTCGACCACCAAGCTGGACATATCCCAGGGGCCATTAACATCCCGATGGATCACCTGCAAGAAGCGAATGGGCGGGTATTGCCACCGGAGCAACTGGTGCCAATCTTGGCAACCTACGGCATTGAGGCAGATACTGAGGTGGCAGTGTATTCCGGTTCGGGTGTGCATTCCTCGCTGTTCATCGCGGCGCTGGAAAGCGCGGGTTTCCGCACTCCGCGACACTTTGTGGGCGGCTGGTCGCAGTGGAGTAGCGACATGAGCCGTCCTGTAGAACGCAGCTAGTCGCTGTCCTTACTGCGGTGAATGCCTGCCTTTCGTACATACCCAGTCTCGGGGGTGCCAGCAGCGCCTTGCGTACTGGTTGGTGGCGACCATCGATTTCAGCATTTTCCAGCGGTGACAGGCCGGACTCGGTACAGTCCCAACTATGACAACTGGCTTGCTGAATGTGAGAGCCCCACTTTCTGGGACTGTCGCGAGCCTGGCAAGTGTCCCGCATCCAGCATTCGCGATGGGAGGGTTCGGAGCTGGCATAGCGGTGGTGCCGGATCCAGGCGTGGAGATTGTGGAACTGCGCGCACCATTCAATGGGTGCGTCACGCGCTGCTTGCCGAACCTATATCAATTCGGGGAAGTTTGGGACCCTCTCGAGCGGGAGGTGATGGGAATTTCACCCGGTTCCGCCAGCGACAAATCTGTGCTGATTCAAGTCGGAATTGATACCGGTCACCTGCAAGGATATGGGTACTCGCCCCATGTGGTGGAGGGGGATGAAGTGATGCTGAATAATCCGTTGGTGACGTATGCACCAAAGGAACTGGGCCGAATGGGGTTCGACCCCATCGTCGCTATTGTGGCCACAAAAGTGGGGGAAGAGAACCTGACCTTCCTCAAGCAGCCAGGCGAGCCTGTGGAGATGGGCGAAATTCTCTTCCGGTTTTGAGGCTGACCTCGAAGGTCCGCCGTCAGGCGGCGAGTCAAGGCTCGATTAGGCCTTCTTTACCACTGAGCACTTGAGATACATGGTCCCGGCGCCTTGAATGCGCGCCTCAATATCGTGGCCATTCACTGGAGTTTCCAGCAGCTTAATGCCACGGACCTTCGTGCCAGCTTTGATTTCCCCGCCCTTAAACTTCAGCGACTTGGTGGTAACTACAGTATCGCCATCGGCGAGTGTGTTGCCCACGGCATCTTTGAACACGCTGCCTGCGGAGGCAACATTGCTTTCCGCCTCAGCACCCTCGGCTGGGGTCCACTCATGGGCACACATCGGACAAATAAGCAGGGTTCCATCGGAGTACGTGAACGTCTCTGCGCACTCCGGGCAAGCTGGGTAGGTTTCCATACCTGTATGCTAGCCCGTCCTCAACGCTTCACCCAAGCCCCTCCCTGCACGAATCAGCCGGTTACAGGCCATGCACCTTATTGATCAGCCAGTGGATCGCCTCACGAGGAAGTAGCCGTGCCAACGGGAACACCAATGGCGCCCGCGAACCACGCGCATACAACGCCCGCGGTTTCGCATCCGTCACCGCCCGCATAATTTCTTCCGCCACGTCCTCAGCAGAAATACCCGCAGCCTCATTCGCATCCAGCCGCGACAACATGGTGGAAAACTCAGCCCCATACGGGCCATCGAGGTCCACATACTTCGTACGGCGAGCACTCAACCCCGTGTTAATGCTGCCCGGTTCCATCACCGACACACCCACCCCAAACGGCTGAACCTCCCGACGCAACGAAAACCCAAAGCCCTTCAACGCTGCCTTGGACGCCACATACGACGAACGATAAGCCAACGGGAATGAACCCAACATCGAACCCACCATCACCACGCGACCCCGCCCAACCGCACGCATCCCCGGCAACAGCAACTGCGTGAGCTGCACCTGGCCCAGCACATTGATGGCAAACAACCGGTCCAGGGCATCACGCGGCAATTCCTCAAACGGGCCACTCTGTGACTCGCCCGCATTGTTGATCAGCACCTCAACGGCCTTACCTTCGCGTTTGGCAAAATCCCCAACGGCCTTGGCGAAGGCGACGATGCTGTTCGGATCCTCCAGATCAAGCGGGAGGTAGGTGATATTGGAGGCGGCGTCGGATATCCCCGCAGGGTTACGAGAGGTACCGATGACCTGGAATCCAGCAGCGGCGAGCGCGGCGGCAACAGCCTGACCAATACCCGAGGTCGCGCCAGTGACCACTGCAATCGAGTCAGGAGAAACAGATGGAAGAGAAGTTCGCATACCAAACATTATGACGTGTCCCGCATCACATCGCGAGGGATTCTAGAAAAATGCCCCAAGCCTTCCCCAAGGACTTCGCGAAGCGCTACAATGACACCCATAACTGTATAAGCCGTGATGAACTGCAATGGGAGAGAGCCCAGCTACGCGCTGCGCCGCCGACGGAGCAACAACCTCAGACACTCTCAGGCCACCAGTACCACTGCAGTCAGGCAACTCTGGAAAGCGCTTCGGGCAGTCGTGGGTCCGAGGCCACCGAAGGGGAAACGCTCTCAGGTACCAGTGACAGAGTGAGGTGCAGCGCATCTGCTCGCTTCAACCCGCTCAAAGTACCCCAGAGGAACCTCATGGCAACAGCTCACGACGTT
>JBHAQQ010000164.1:0-4233 GCA_041830435.1 Corynebacterium sp. | reverse complement strand
TCGATGTGATGCTAAACACGATTTGACGAGCAAGTTTGGGAATCGTCGGCCAATGCGGTAATCTTTCGCAGTGCGCCCCTGTAGCCCAATTGGCAGAGGCAACGGATTCAAAACCCGTCCAGTGTGAGTTCGAGTCTCACCGGGGGCACCAGATAAACATCCCTCTCGACAATGTCGGGAGGGATGTTTTGTTCATTACAAAGTCTGACTTCAGCACCTTTGCGTAGGATCCGTTCTTAGATTCAATAAGTTTGGGCCCTCCATGGGGGGAGGGAAGTGTGTCTGTAACACGCCCTCTACCTGCGATTTCAGAGGAAGTTCACGAGAACTTTCCTAAAGGTTCAATAAGTTTTCCGCGTTTACCTGACATAAGGCGTCGTGTTAGCTATTGTCAGTTGCAACGTGGAATGTGTTCCAGGTCTCCTTTTGGGATGAGGGTGCATAGGTTCACAGGTTCGATTCCAAATCGCGGGATACGTTCCCGGAAGCGGCGTCGAAGGAACGAGCATCACATCGCGAAACGGAGAAACGGCGCCGCCGGAAACCACCGGAGGCGGCACAACAGCAACCATCTACTCAACTTGACGCGTGACGAGAATTGACCAAGGAGTCGAAGTGAAGAAGGAAATGAAGTACAGTGCCCTCGCGCTGCTCACCAGCTCTGCGCTGGTGCTGGCAGCATGTGCACCAGACAGCGGTGTAACCACCGAGAACTCCCAGGACGCCGGAGTTGCCGACGGTCAGCAGTACACCGTTGAACCAGCAAACACCGGTCTGGCAGACCTGGGAGATGTCACCACCGCGGAAGGCACCATCCTCTGGGGATCCGGCGACGTATTCACGTCCTACAACTACATGCATGCCGACAACTACTCCACCTACAACAGCTACGCATTTGAGCGCTACATGAACGGCTTCAACTACTTCGGAACCGACGGAGTGCTCTACCCGAACCCTGAATATGGCACCTACGAGAAGATCTCCGACGAGCCACTGCAGGTGAAGTACACCATCAATGAAGATGCCGCATGGTCCGACGGCACCCCGATCACCGCTGCTGACTACATCTTCAAGTGGGCAGTTGAAAACCCAGAAACCAAGGACGCGGAAGGCAACACCGTCTTCGAGCCAATCTCCACCACCTTCGGTGAAAAGGTGCCAAATGGTGTTGAGGCGGAATCCCCAGATTCCAAGGAATTCACCATTACCTTCAATGAAGTCTACGCAGACTGGGAAATCATGATGTCCGCAATCCTGCCTTCGCACGTGGTTGCAAAGCAGGCCGGCATTTCCCACGAAGAGCTCATCGCCGCAGCACAGGCAAAGGACGGTGAGAAGCTCAAGGCAGCAGCTGAATTCTGGAACACCGGCTGGAACGTATCCAACGCACTCGGCGACCCAGAGCTGTACCCATCCTCCGGTCCATACATCCTGGACTCCTTCGCACCAGGTCAATCCGTAACGCTGAAGGCTAACGAGAACTACTGGGGCACCAAGCCAGCGACCGAAACCCTGACGATTCGCTTCGCTGATCCTTCAACCCACGTACAGGCGTTGCAGAACCAAGACATGCACGCAATTGAGCCACAGGCAACCGTGGATACCGTCAACCAACTCGAAGCATTGGGTGACTCCGTCATCGTGCACAAGTACCCAATGATGACCTACGAGCACCTCGACTTCAACTTCGGTGGTGGCGTATTCGCTGACAGCCCAGAACTCCGCGAAGCATTCGCTCGCTGTGTTCCACGCCAGCAGATCGTTGACAACCTCATCAAGCCAATCAACCCAGAAGCTGAGGTTCTCAACGCACGCGAATTCTTCAACTTCCAACCTGAGTACAAGGACGTAACGTCTTACTCCTACGACGGTCGTTACGACAACGTAGACCTCGAGGAAGCAAAGAAGCTTGTCGAAGCATCCGGACAGACCGCACCTCGCGTACGCATCGGCTACAACAAGCCAAACCCACGCCGCACCGACACCGTTGCGCTGATCAAGGAATCCTGTGACCAAGCAGGCTTCGAGATTGTCGACGCAGGCTCGGAGAACTTCTTCCAACCTGAAGGTGATCTCTCCGCAGGTAACTACGATGTAGCACTGTTCGCATGGGCTGGCTCCGGCCAGATCGCATCCGGCCAGAACATCTCCGCCTCCGACAAGCCACAGAACTACGGCAAGTTCTCCAACGCAGCCGTTGACGAAGCGTGGAACAAGGTAGCGGGAACCGTTGACAAGAACGAACAGCTGGAAGGCCGCAAGGAAGTTGAAAAGCTCCTGTGGGATGAACTGTTCAACATTCCGCTGTACACCCACCCAGGTATTGCAGCAAACGTATCGAACCTGGCCAACGTACGTGCAAACTCCACCCAAACTGGACTCCCATGGAACCTCCAGCAGTGGTCGTTTGTAAACAAGGCTGAGTAACGCACTCCTTCCTCTCCCACAGAGGTCGAAAGGCGATAGGGGCTCTGGGACACACATTCCAGAGCCCCGTACGTGTGCAAACACCACCGTTGCAACCGGCCCCTCGGAAACCGAAACAGAAAGCCACGCAAACCAATGTTGAGATACGTCCTACGCAGGCTGGGAAGCTCCCTCCTTGTCATGTTTGGCGCGTCCGTGTTGATGTTCGTCCTTGTGATCAACTCCGGCGACCCACTCGCAGATCTTCGGGAAAATACCTCCGAAAACCGCGAACACCTCATGCAACTCCGAATTGAAACCATGGGTTTGGATTTGCCATGGTACGAACGCTACTGGGACTGGCTCTCGGGCGTATCCGGTTGCCTAGTAGGAAACTGTGACCTCGGCACAAACCGCGCCGGAATTAGCGTCAATGACCTGCTTGCAAACGCCGCCAGCTCAACATTGCGTTTGGTGGTGCTCTCCACCTTCCTCGCCATCTTCATTGGTGTGGCAGTGGGTATCATTACCGCCATTCGTCAGTACTCTGGACTTGACTATGCGGTAACCTTCCTGACCTTCCTGTTTTTCTCCCTTCCAGTATTCTGGGCCGCGGTGCTGCTCAAGGAGTACATGGCAATCGGCTTCAACAACTGGATCGCCGACCCAGAATATAGTTGGACCGCGATCCTAGCCGTGGCCATCCTCGCCGCCTTGGTACTCCAAGCGGTCCTCGGTGGCTCAGCCAAGCGCCGGCTCCTCACAGCTGCCGCCACTATCGGATTCATCGTGGTTGCCATCAAGCTCATGGACGTGCTGAACTTCGCCCGTCAACCAAAACTTGGTCCTGCGCTCATCCTCATCTTTGGCCTGGCCGTTGCCGTCTGTGCCACCGTGATTTTCGCCGGAATTCACAATCGCAATGTGCTGTACAGCGGTCTGGTCACCGCCGGCCTTGGATTTGTTTCTTACTACGCCACGTTCTGGGTCCTCAAAGATCCGAATTGGTTCATCATATTCGGACTCGGCATCGTAGCCATCGCCGTTGGAGTGATCACCGGCAAACTGCTCGGTGGGCACTCCGCAAAGGTGGCCTCGCTCGTCGGCGGCATCACCGCCGTATTCATGGGGCTGCTGATTCTCACCGACAAAGTTTTCACGTATTGGCCGGTGTATCTGGGCCGAGTCAACCGTCCGATCGGTACCATCGGCTCGGAAACCCCGAACTTCACAGGAACTTTCTGGGAAACCTTCATCGACAAGGGCACCCAGCTGTTGCTCCCAACCATTCTGCTGACCCTGATTTCCGTAGCAACCTACTCGCGGTACACTCGCGCCTCGATGCTGGAAGTATCGCGCCAAGACTACATCCGCACCGCCCGCGCCAAGGGCCTCACCGAACGCCAAGTTATCCTCAAGCACGCCTTCCGAAACTCGCTCATTCCAATTACCACCATCATGGCGTTTGATTTCGCCGGCCTTATTGGCGGTGCGCTGGTGACGGAAAAGGTCTTCGGATGGAAAGGCATGGGCGACTTGTTCATGTCCGGACTCCACCTTGTAGATCCAGCACCAGTGATGGCGTTCTTCCTGGTCACAGGCACATCTGCAATTCTGTTCAATCTCCTCGCGGACATTCTCTATGCCGTGCTAGATCCAAGGATTCGAGTGTAAGCCATGTCCGAAAACCTCAATACAACAAACACCACCAACCTTGCGGGTGTTGACATCCACGACCTCGCCGAAGTTGAAGACGCAAAACTTCGCGAAAATACCGAGAAATCATATTCTCAGGGCCAAATGGTGTGGCGTCGATTCCGGAGTCTC
>JBHAQQ010000163.1:0-22594 GCA_041830435.1 Corynebacterium sp. | reverse complement strand
GACATCATTCTGTGGGCAGTGCGGTGGTACTGCCGCTACGGGGTGAGCTACCGCGATCTGGAGGAAATGATGACCGAGCAAGGCGTGCCAGTCGATCACACCACGATCTACCGCTGGGCCCAGAAATACGCCCCTGAGCTGTACAAGCAAACTCGGTGGTACCGGCAGGTACCTGACTGGCAGGCCAGATCCTGGCGGGTGGATGAGACCTACATCCGGGTCGGCGGGAAGTGGTGCTATCTCTACCGTGCGATCACCACCGGTGGGCATACCCTGGACTTTTACCTCTCCCCGAAGCGCAACGTTGCGGCAGCGAAGCGTTTCCTGGCCAAGACGCTGCGATCGAATACGACAGCCGGGTCCCCGCGGGTGATTAATACAGATAAGGCACCCTCCCTGGCCAAGGCGATATCCGAGCTCAAGGAAGAAGGCATCTGTCCACCGACAGTAGAGCACCGTCAGGTGACATACCTGAACAACGTTCTGGAGGGAGATCATGGCCGGCTGAAACGAATCCTGGGGCCGAAGGGGACGTTCAAATACCGGACGTCTGCCTACCGGACTCTGAAAGGGATGGAGGCGATGCACTCATTGCGGAAAGGGCAAGGCACGATGTTTGCCTACGGGCAACCGAACCCGGACGCGGTGATCGTCAGCCGGGTATTCGAGACGGCCTGAGAACGCCCGCACGCAGCGGCCATCAGGGAATGAGAAACTGAGTCTTCACTGCTCTCCCCCAACTTTGCAACAGCACCCTCTCAACAATAAGGATTGCGAAACTTCCATTGATTTCGGATTGCGCTAGAATTATCAGCTATGACTGTAGACAAAGGTAACAGGACGTTCGGCAACGGAGTCATCGCTATTGAGATGGAGCTGACCAGCGGAACTTGGTACACCCTCTGGGCGCCGAATTGGATTGTCCGAGGTGAATCTTGGCAAGCATTCCTCGGTGATGACGATCATGTCTTTGCCTTTTCTAGCCCTGCGAAATTGCTGGCGTACCTCAACGAAGGTGGCCGCAACGACCTGAACCAGCACAACAAGTGGAACGACTTTGCCAAGAACCTTGCCGACAATGTCATTCCAACCGAGCGCACCACCATTAGCCTTGTTGAGGTGCCTCGTCAGCTTGCACAACGACCTTCTACGGCAGCAACCCTTGCCGTGACGTGTGGCTTTGACCTGCTCCGTTCTTTCGGAACCGTGTTGGACATCGCTGAGATCAACCACTGGTTCCATTCCTACTCGATCTTGAACAACACCCGCCGCGGTGCAGATCATTACCATTCTGAGAACGGGCAGATTGAATGGACAGGCGTTGGCAGCACGGTTCTGGAGAAGTGGAACAGCCTCACCGCAGCAATTCTGCCATTCTTGAAAGAACCTGCAGTGTCCGAAACTGCTGTTGCCAAAGCCCAAGAAGACATTGATGCAGCATTGGCAGCTCGCAAAGCCAAGCAAGAAGCAGAAGCAGAGCAAGCCCGCAAGGCAAAGGAATCCGCAGCCGCAAATGCTGCCCTCAACCCATACGATGAAACGCTGTGGGCCGCATCCGGCATTGACCCTATCCGCGTGAGCTTGAATGGCCAATACGTCTACACCCTGCGCACCTACGTTGGTGACAAGGCAGTGTTCTTGGGTCACATGGGTGAAATCTTCACCTTCCCGAACTCCAAGTCCCTCGTGCGCTGGATCATCGATGCCCCGGAACACGACCTTGAAACGCTGAGCACGTGGGGCGACCTTGTGGCCGCAGCTAACGGCGGCGAGCTGGAAGTCAAGGTAGCGCCAGAAAACGAATACGCATTCGGCGGCCTACGCGATGACATCGCTAAGGGCGTGGATGCCGTAGATTCGGAACAATTGGGTCGCGCATACGAACTCCTGGCAGATGCTGCTGACTGGGCAAAGGACGATGCCGTAAACAAGACCCTGTTGGCATACCCACGTCTGCAGGAATACCTTTCCTACATGCTCGGCGCGCCAAGCACCTCCACCCCAACCTCACCATTCGATGAAGAAGTAACTGGTTGGAAGGCACTTGAAGACGGGCTGATCCGCCGCTTCTCCAAATTCTGATCCCCCAGAGCTGATTATTCAACCATGCATCGCTCGAAGGTTGATCACCACCGATCATAACGACGAAAGCCGTCCAACTTGGACGGCTTTCGTCGTTCTTCGCTACCATTTGCGCAGCATCGCGCAACGTTGCAGCGACTACCTGTCGAGTTCGTGGGCAACCACAGCCTGCATTTCTTCCTGCAGTGCCTGTCCGCCAGCCATTTCCAAGGTGAGCATTTCCAGCGTCACCTCATCCCGGGTAGCCTGCAGTGCTTGCCTACCCATATTCAGCAGCGTAAACCGATCACCAACCAAGTATGCGTGATGAGGATTGTGGGTAATGAACACAACCGCCACACCGGACTTCGCCGCCTGCTGAATGAATTTCAGTACCATCCCAGACTGCTTCACACCCAACGCAGCAGTCGGCTCATCCAAAATCAGTACCCGTGCCCCGAAATACATGGCCCGCGCAATCGCCACAACTTGCCGTTGGCCACCACTCAACGTAGCAATTGGGGCATCCACGTTTGGCAATTCGATGCCCATCATTGACAGTTGATCCAATGTGATTTGGCGCATTTGCGCGGTTTTCAAAATCCCGAACTTGCCTGTGATCTCTTGGCCCAAGAAGAAATTGCGCCACACCGGCATTTGGCCAACCACCGCCAAATCTTGATACACGGTTGCGATGCCTGCTTGTAGTGCGTCTTGTGGCGAAGTGAACTTCACCGGGTTTCCATCTACCAACAGTTCGCCCCCAGTGTGCTGATGACGCCCAGCCAAAATCTTAATGAGCGTTGATTTTCCGGCACCATTGTCACCCAAAATACAGGTCACTTCACCAGCGTTGATCTCCAGGTCAATGCCGTGGAGAACCTTGACCTGCCCATAATGCTTCGTGACATCCCGTAAAGCAATAATGCTCATCGATTCGCTCCTGTCAGCTTAGACACCGAGTTGTTCGTCATCACGGCAAACAGCAACATCGCACCCAGGAAGAATTTGAACCAGTCAGGGTTCCACCCAGCGTAAACAATGCCTTGGTTTGTCATGCCAAAGATCAACGCACCGATGGCCGTGCCAACCGCTGTACCGCGACCGCCAGTCAGCGCACATCCACCGATCACCGCAGCAATGATGTACAAGAACTCATTGCCCACACCTTGGCCAGCTTGGATGGAATCAAATGCGAACAGATTGTGCATTCCCACAAACCAAGCGGCAAAGCCGACCATCATGAAGAGAATAATTTTTACGCGGCGTACTGGCACACCCACAGCGCGGGCGGCTTCCGCATCACCACCAACTGCAAAGATCCAGTTTCCCAGCCGTGTCTTCAACAGCATGAAGGAGGCGAATGCTACGAAGAAAATCCACCACAACACGGTGATGCGGATGCTCACTCCGGCGATGGTGAAGCTGTGATTGAACACGGTGGCTGCGGACTGAAACCCTTCCATGTCCGAGATGGAAGGAGTGGCTACTTGCCCGGTGACGAGTTTTGTAATTGCCAAGTTGAGCCCCTGCAGCATGAGGAATGCGGCGAGGGTGATCAGGAAGCTCGGGATGCCTGTGCGCATCACCAGGAAGCCGTTGAGCGCACCAATTCCGAGTGCAAAGAGCAGTGACACCACCACTCCAACCCATACGTTGAGTCCGAAATTGAAGTTCAGCATGGTGGCTGCCAGTGCTGCAGTGGTTACGGCCACACCGGAGGAAAGGTCAAATTCATCTCCGATCATCAACAGCCCCACGGCTAGAGCAATGATGCCCATGGTGGATGAGGCGTAGAGCACCGTGGCGAGGGCACTCATGCTGCGGAATGGCTCAGCGACAATGAGGAAGAGCGCAGCAATGAGCAGCGCGCCCAGAACGCTAGTAAATTCTGGGCGCTTCAGGAATGTGAGGGTTCCGTTAGCTCGTGTCATCGAAGGCCTGCCCGAGCCGCTTCGGCAATTGCGGCTACGTTGCTTTGATCGACAAAGCTTGGGCCGGTGAGAACAGGTTGACCGCCTCCTGGCATGGTGCCATTGCGTTTGTTGAGCCACAGGGAATCGACCGCGAGGTAGCCCTGCAGGTACGGCTGTTGGTCAATGGCGAAGGCAATGTCACCCTTTTCAATGGCGGTGACCAGTTCAGCGTTGGTATCGAAGGTGGCCACCTGTGCGGTGGATCCAGCTGCGGTGGCAGCCTTCTTGGATACCAGGGAAACCGGTGCCTGAAGTGCCATGATCCAGTCGATGGAGGTGTCTTGAGCCAGTTTCGCTTGGACGGTGGATTCTACGGCGGTGAGGTCTTGCCCATTGACGTAGAGGAGTTCCACGTTGCCTTGGTCGCCCAGGCCTGCAGCCACTCCGGCACAACGGGCTTCTTGGGATGAATTGCCTTGTTCGTGGATAACGCAGAGGACGTTGCGTGCACCTTCTTCAGCGAGGCGGGCGCCAGCACCTTCGCCGGAGATGCGTTCGTCTTGGCCGAAGAATGCTGCCATATCGTAGTTTTGGTACGCGTCCATGCCGGCGTTCAGTCCGACGGTGGTGATGCCCGCTGCGGCTGCCTTTTGTGCCACTGGGCCGATGGCTTCGGCGTTTGGCAGGGTGACGGCGATGCCATCAACCTTGGAGTCAATGGCGTTTTGCACGAGGTTTGCTTGTTCTGGCGCTTGTGGGCTGGATGCGTAGCGCAGTTCGATGTTGTTCTTCTTCGCTGCGTCTTCAGCGCCGGCGCGCACGAGGTCCCAGAAGGTGTCGCCTGGGGCGCCGTGGCTGATCATCGCTACGGTGTAGCGTGGGGTGTCCACGCCGCCTGCGGTTTCACCCTCACCCGACGCCGCTTGCTTTCCACCGGTCGAGCTACAAGCCGCGGTGAGTGCGAGCAGCCCAGCGGCTACCGCTGCACCAATGCGGCGGCCAAGTGAACGCTTCTGAACTTTCTTAACATCGCTCTTTACTTCAAACACGAGTGCCATTTTTCGCTGTTCAGAGCATGAAAGTCAAGCGAAAAATCTTCTTTCTACATCGATAAAGTGCTGTCTACTTGCACGATCGATGCAAAAATTTTTTCAACCTAAGCAATTCGGAATGCATCAAGCATGGGCAGCTGGTCCGCCGTAAACTAGCGTGCTATTCCTTGTCCTCGTCAGCAGCCTCATCATCAGCGTCGTCAGCAGCGTCATCATCGTCCAATTCCAGCCCCAACGACGCCAACTCCTCCTTCAACGCCTCCATCGACATGGCAAAACCATGCTCTTGGTCATGAGCATGCATTCCCAACAACGCCTCTCGAGCACCAGTAGCCCCACCATCGGTATACCCAGCCGCGGAATCCTGATCCAATTCGCCGGCATCCTCCATGGCAGCAGCGAAACCTGGGTAGATCACGTCATTCAGCAACGCTGTGCGCAAGTCCTCGTCACAAAAAGCCGCTTTCAGGGCGTTCGTGGTGAACTCCAACAACTGCCACAATTGGAAATCAAAAGCATCAACAAGTACTTCCAGCTCACGCGTCATGGTGGTTCCAGAAACCAATCGATTATCAGTATTGACGGTGAGGGTAAAACCCAACTCATACAGCAAGTTAAATGGGTGGTCCTCAATGCTGTCACACACACCCGTCTGCGTGTTCGATGTTGGGCATACCTCCAACACAATGCCCTGGTCGCGCATAAACGCAGCAACCGGGCCGGCCTCCATGCCGGTCATCGTGGCGTCGAAATCTTCATAGACCCGCACCCCGTGGCCGATTCGTCGGGCACCCTGAGCCAAAGCGCTGCGCAGCGATTCCACACCATCAGCCTCCCCACCATGAATGGTGAACGGGACGAGGTGTTCCCGCAGCAGAGCAAAGGCTGCAGCATGGTTCGAAGGTGGGAATCCAAATTCTGCACCTGCGATGTCGAACCCGCCAACATATCCCTCGCCAGGAGAATGCACGCCGTAGTTATCAATCGTCAATTGTGCAATCTCCGTCGCACGGTCGGCATGGCGCATGGCGCACAGGATCAACCGAACGTGGATAGTCTTTCCCGCTTCGGCGGCGATCCGCTCGCCCTCTTTCACGCCTTGCACAGTTGCTTCCACAACTTCTTGCAAGCTCAACCCGTTACGCAAATGCTGCTCCGGAGCGTACCGCAACTCGGCAAACACAACATTGTCCGCGGCGAGGTCTTCCACCGCTTCACGGGTCACCCGGATGAGCGATTCGCGAGTCTGCATCACCGCGGTCGTATGGTCAAAGGTGGTGAGGTAGGTAGGGAGATCACCAGAGTTGGCGGCATCATAAAACCACTGCTCCAACAAAGCTGGATCAGTGGTTGGAAGCTCATAGCCAATCTCGGCGGCGAGTTCGATGATAGTTGCCGGACGCAGCCCACCATCCAGGTGATCATGCAACGCAACTTTCGGCAGTGCAAGCAGGGTATCGCGATCAATCATGACCGCTAGTTTACAGCTTGCGAGGTACCGCTACTGCTTCACGCACCTGAATGATGGCAGGACCTGGGGCGTCATCGAAGGACTGTTGTTCCAGGGACTCCGGGGTGGTAGCGGCCCAGGCAGAGCAGTACAACATGATACGCCAGATGAAGTACAACAACACCATGACACCAATGATCGGACCGAACGCTGCGCCTGCTGGGTTGCCAAGTGCATTCGCGAAAAACACCGTGGCAAATTGCTTGAATACTTCAAACAGCACCGCACCAATCAACGCCGCTTTCGCAACCGATCGACGGTGCACCTTCGTGCGAGGAAGGTAGCCCAGCATCCAAGCGAACACAAGGTAGTTGGCAAGCAAGCCAAGAGCCAGTGACACCAGGTAGGTGAGGATGAAAATGCCTGGCACATCGGCCAAATTCAGTGCCTCAAGGAGGCGATTCGTGATTCCGGAATTACCCACCACGGTAATGACCATCGCAACGATGAGGGAAAGAATCAGAACCACCAATCCAATGAGGTCTTTAACTTTCCCGCCGATGAAACTCTCCGGTTTACCGGAAACATTCCACATTGCAGATGCGCCGATGCGCAGGTGTGAAATCCAGGTAAGGCCCGTCCACAGCGCCAAGAGCAACGCCACGGAGAATACCGAGCCACGCTGATCCACTGCCTGCGCGAGGATCGTATTGAGCGTCTCCCCCATTTCCCCACTGGCTGAGTTGGAAATCTGTTCGGTAACCCGATCCATCAATCCTTGGTTACCTGCCAACACCATGGCCACAATGGCCATGGTCAGCATCAACAATGGGAAGATCGACAACACAGAAAAATAGGTAATTCCGGCAGCGAATTGATTGCCACCCTTATCCGTGTATCGCTCTTGCATTTCCATGATGTGGTCAAACCATGGCCATTTGCTGCGGAACTTGTCCAAGGCACCTTCCTTTTGTTTGGCATCATTGCCGTTCTTGGAGAGTGCGGTGGCACGTTCGGGCTCCGACCGGTTGATGGTGTACGGGTCGGAGGTTGGTGGGTTCTTCTTGCTTACAGCAGCATTCATAACCACCATTTTTACCTTAGAATTTCTCAGCCGGCAAAGGGTGCGACAAATCCAACCCTGTCATAGACCTGCGCAATGGTGGCGGATGCGATTTCCCGGGCACGTTCCGCACCACGGCTCAACACACGCTCCAGTTCCGCCCGATCATCCATGTACGT
Organism: Corynebacterium sp.; assembly: GCA_041830435.1. Classification (GTDB taxonomy): domain Bacteria; phylum Actinomycetota; class Actinomycetes; order Mycobacteriales; family Mycobacteriaceae; genus Corynebacterium. Next base: position 14,873 of record JBHAQQ010000163.1, on the reverse strand, counting down.
CTGGAACTTGTCACGCAAAGGCCGACAGAATTCCTCCAATACCTCTGCCGTATCGGCCTTGAGCTGACCATAGCCCGCACCACTGGCTTGGTAACCCTGCACGAGTTCATCAATGCTCTTCCCCGCCAAGGCAGACTGAATCACCAGAAGGTTTGACACACCCGGCTTCTGCTCCTTGTCGAAACGGATCTCGCCATCGGTGTCCGTCACCGCGGACTTGATGCGCTTAGCCGAAATGCTCGGGTCATCCAACAAATTGATAAGGCCCTTCGGATTGTCCGTCGATTTCGACATTTTCGCAGTGGGGTTCTGCAGGTCGTAGATCTTCGCAGCGCCTTCCGGAATCAACCCTTCAGGCACCACAAACGTCTTCTTGTAGCGCGTATTGAAACGCTCCGCGAGATTGCGGGTGAGCTCCAAGTGTTGGCGTTGATCTTCCCCAACTGGCACGAGGTGCGGACGGTACAGCAAAATATCCGCTGCCATCAGCATTGGATATGCGTACAGCCCCGACGTGGTGTTGTCATTGCCTTGTTTGGCGGACTTGTCCTTGAATTGGGTCATTCGACGAGCCTCACCATCACCGGTGATGCACATCAGCACCCAAGCAAGCTGTGAGTGTTCCGGAACGTGGGATTGAACAAACAGGGTGGACCTGTCAGGGTCGATACCCAACGCCAACAACTGTGCTGCTCCCGCCAATGTTCGAGTCCGCAGATCCTTCGGATTGTAGCCTGGGACTGTGATGGCATGCTGGTCGGGAATGAAGTAGAACGCATCATATTCATCCTGCAGTTGGATAAATTGCTTCACCGCGCCGAGGTAGTTACCCAAGTGGTACGAGTCGCTGGTTGGTTGCAAACCAGAAACTACGCGCTGCTTCTTCACCGGTGCCGTTCCTTCATTCGTCATATCCATCACAATACCCTCTCCCCTCTACCCTTTACCCTTTACCTGCGGTTGCTCGCACTGTGCAGTATCCGACCGGCTAGTCAGCCGCGTATTCAATGATCACCGGCGAGTGGTCAGACCAGCGTTCCTCAACCGTTGCCACCTTTTCGACATATGCATTCGCAGCCGCGATGCCTCGCTGTGCCAAACCGCGGGTAGCGATGTGCAAGTCAATCCGCCACCCAGCGTCGTTATTGAATGCTTGCCCGCGCCACGTCCACCAGGAAAACGGACCCAGCTCATCCGGCCGGATATGGCGATGCACATCAACCCATTTCGGTTGATCAGGCACACCTTGACCCAGACGCTGCGCGGCCTGTTCCCCAGCGGTGTACGCTACAGCGCCAAAGAAATCGCCCGGCGCGCCACCAGGGTTACCATTCCTGCCAGCGTCGGTGGCATCGCCAATTTGGCTTTCCGCATTGGGGAAGGATCCCACCAGGTAGTCCATGAACGCGCGTTCATCAGGCAAGAATCCTGACTTCGTGCGATTCGTTTTCCAATTCTTCAGATCGGAGCGGTCGTGGCAGATGTTCCAGTCCCCACAGACCACCATTTCCAATTCCTCGCCCGCTTCCACAGCTGTAGCGTAGTCCTGCAGATAGGCGCCGAAACTGTCCATGAAACGGTATTTTTCATCCTGCTTTTCGGTATTGGCACTGCCGCTCGGTAGATACAGGCTGGCTACTCGGACCGGTCCGAAATCCGTGTGAATCCTGGCGCTGATGAACCGTCCAGCGGTGTCGAATTCCGCCGCCCCGGCATGACCTTGCTCGCTGAATCCAATGCGCGTATCGTCCATCGGCAAACGAGAGAGAATTGCCACTCCGGCTCGTCCCTTTGCAGCCGCAGGCGCCTGCACGAGTTGCCATCCGGATTCCAGCGCCGGCGCGAGGGCGGCCTGGGTTTGTGGTTCGTCAGCACGGACTTCTTGGAGCAGCACCACGTGCGCAGGGGTTTGTTCCAGCCATGGCAAGATCCCCAAATTTTGTTCGTTGCGTTGCTTTGCGGCTGCGCGGATGCCGTTTACGTTGACGGTCGCCACGACGAGGGATCCGGGTGCAGGAGTTTTGGCTTGGGAATAGGTTGGTTCGCTAAGGGTTGTTGAGGATGCCTGCTTGTTCATAGTCTTCTATGGTACAGCCCCGGTTCACCTGCGATTGGCGGATACCCAACTGTCCTCAGCTGGCCACGGAGCCGACACTTCGGGGCTTGTCTCCAAATCTCTTGCGCAGGACATAGGCGGGGATCCATATCAGCACACCTGCCGCCGCCATTGCAGCGCCAGCTAGTGCCGGGGTGGAGTATCCCCATCCAGCAGCGATCACTGCACCTCCGACTGCTGCGCCCGCCGCGTTTGCCGCATTGAGGGCCGAGTGGTTCAGCGCCGCCGCCAGGGTTTGCGCGTCACCAGCTACATCCATGAGCCGCGCCTGCAAGCTTGGCACCAGGGTGGATCCCATGAAGCCCACTGCGCCGAAATTGAGGATGCCGAGCCAGGCGATGTGGGATGTCCAATAGAAGGCGCTGAGGATCACGATCAGTGCCAAAAGGGTTCCCAGGATGGTGTATTCCAGGTTTCGGTCCGCCAGGATTCCGCCGAACCAGGTGCCGACCACCATGCCCACTCCGTACACCATCAGTGGAAGCCAGATAAGTTCCACAGGAAAGCCGGCGTTTTCTGTAAGCGACCAGGAGATATAGGTGTAAACCGCGAACATCCCGCCAAATCCAACAGTTCCGATCGCCAGGGTGAGGAGCACTTGCCCGTTTACCAGCGCGGAGAGTTCGGTCATTGGTTTGGTTTTCGGCATCAACGTCATGTGCGGAATGGTGATCCACAGGGCTACGAATGTCAGTACCCCAACCGCTGAGACCAGGATGAAAGCCGCATGCCAACCAAAGTGCACGCCTAGCCATTGGGCGGCGGGCACGCCCAGCACGGTTCCCACTGACAGGCCCATTCCCACGAATGCAATGGCTTTCCCTCGCTGTCCCAGCGGAGCCATCGACGCCGCGATCAACGCAGTCACACTGAAGTAGGCACCGTGTGGAAATCCGGCGATGAATCGGGAAAGCAGGAGTAACTCGTACGTGTTTGCAAAGACAGTCAAAGCATTGCCGAGCGTGAACGCAGCGATGAGGATGAGGGCAAGCCGGCGTCGAGGGATCGAGCCGGTGAGCGTGGTGATAAGGGGCGCGCCCACCACCACTCCGAGCGCGTAGGCGGAGATGGCGTGGCCGGCCATGTCCTCCGAGATTGCGAAATCTGCGGCGATGAGGTTGAGCAGCCCCATCGCTACAAATTCAGTGGTGCCGATGCCAAATCCGCCGAGGGCGATGGCGAGCATGGTGATGTAGCGGCGGCGGGATCCCATTTCGGTTTGCCGTGGGATGGGGCGTCGTCTGCTGCTCAGGCTCCAGAGGGTTTCCCGTTTGCTGGGGTTGTTGGGGTGGCCAGTTGTGGCTGGTTGTGGTTGCTGTTGGTGGTTGGGTGGCGGTGCAGAATTCACAAAATTCCCTGCGATCAAAAAAGTTATAAAAAAGTTACTATGGATTTTCCAAAACCTCGGCGCGGCGTTAGCACACCCCGTAATATTCAACGGTTTCCATTTTGCCGTATTGTTGGATAGTAAACGACAACAATTCGATTCACGAACCCGCAATCGATCGAGAACTCGCAAGGGAGACACACATCCATGAGTAACATCATCTACACACGCACTGATGAAGCGCCTATGCTGGCAACCTACTCGTTGCTGCCAATCGTTGAGGCTTTTGCATCCACCGCTGGCGTGACTGTAGAGACTCGCGACATCTCCCTCGCCGCGCGCATCTTGGCCGCGTTTAATGATTTGTTGCCGGCTGAGCAACGGGTAAACGACGCCCTCGCGGAGCTCGGGGAACTTGCCAAGACCCCAGAGGCAAATATCATCAAGCTGCCAAATATTTCCGCTTCCGTTCCGCAGCTGCAGGCGGCAATTAAGGAGCTGCAAGCTGCCGGTTACGACATTCCGGATTACCCAGCAGAGCCAGCTACTGATGCTGAGAAGGATGCTCGGGCTCGTTACGACTCTGTGAAGGGTTCCGCTGTGAACCCAGTGCTGCGTGAGGGCAACTCGGATCGTCGTGCGCCACAGGCAGTGAAGAACTTCGCCCGGAAGAACCCACATTCCATGGGTGCTTGGTCTGCGGATTCGAAGTCCAATGTGGCAACGATGGAAGCTAACGACTTCCGCCACAACGAAAAGTCTGTGATCATGCCAGCTGCTGACACCTTGAAGATCCAATTGGTGAAGCCAACCGGCGAGACCGAGGTGTTGAAGGAAGCGCTGCCAGTACAGGAAAAGGAAATCATCGACGCGACGGTTTTGCGCGCTGAGGCTTTGGATTCCTTCTTGCGTGCGCAGGTTTCCCGCGCGAAGGCCGAGGACGTACTGTTTTCCGTGCACTTGAAGGCCACCATGATGAAGGTGTCCGACCCGATCATTTTCGGCCACGTCGTGCGCGCATTCTTTGCAGATGTTTATGCAGAATACGGTGCTGAGTTGTTGGATGCTGGCCTGAATGGCGAGAACGGCTTGGCGGCGATTTTCGACGGCTTGGAGACTCTGGAAAACGGTGCAGAGATTCGCGCTGCGTTCGACAAGGCCCTGGCAGCAGGACCACGATTGGCTATGGTGAACTCTGCAAAGGGCATCACCAACCTGCATGTTCCTTCCGATGTGATCGTTGATGCTTCCATGCCAGCAATGATCCGCACGTCCGGTCAGATGTGGAATGCAGACGACAAGACTGAGGACACCTTGGCAGTTCTGCCAGATTCTTCCTACGCTGGCATCTACCAGGTCGTCATCGATGACTGCAAGGCTAATGGTGCATTTGACCCAGCCACCATGGGCTCTGTTCCAAACGTTGGTTTGATGGCACAGAAGGCTGAGGAGTACGGCTCCCACGACAAGACCTTCAAGATTTCCGCCGCAGGCCGCGTGCAGGTACTCAACGGTGCCGGCGATGTCATTCTGGAGCACGAAGTTGCTGAGGGTGACATCTGGCGTGCTTGCCAAACCAAGGACATTCCTCTGCAGGACTGGGTCAAGCTGGCTGTTTCGCGCGCCCGCGCGACCGGTGCTCCAGCAGTGTTCTGGCTGGACCCTGAACGCGCCCACGACCGCAACGTTGCAGCGCAGGTAGAAAAGTACTTGGGTGACCATGACACCACCGGTTTGGACATCCGCATCATGTCCCCAATGGAAGCCTGCCAGTTCTCCTTGGATCGTATCCGCAAGGGCGAGGACACCATCTCCGTTACCGGTAACGTACTTCGCGATTACCTCACGGACTTGTTCCCAATCATGGAGCTCGGAACTTCCGCAAAGATGCTGTCGGTAGTGCCATTGATCGCTGGCGGTGGCTTGTTCGAGACCGGTGCTGGCGGTTCCGCACCGAAGCACGTTCAGCAACTCGAAGAGGAAAACCACCTGCGCTGGGATTCCTTGGGTGAATTCCTGGCACTTGCGGAATCCCTGCGTAAGCTCCAGGAAACCAACGCCAACCCACGTACCCCTATCTTGGGCGACGCTCTCGACAAGGCAACGGAAAAGCTCCTCGAGGAAAACAAGTCCCCTTCCCGTAAGGTTGGCGAGATCGACAACCGCGGTTCCCACTTCTACCTGGCGATGTACTGGGCTCGTGAGCTGGCAAATCAGACCGAAGATGCTGAGCTTGCCGCAGTGTTCGCCCCAGTAGCTGAGGCGCTCGAAGCGAATGAAGCAACCATCGCCGCTGACCTCATTAACAACCAAGGTGGAGCAGCGGACCTGGGTGGCTACTACTGGCCAAGTGACAACAAGGCCATTGCTGTGATGCGTCCATCGGCAACGTTCAATGAGATCATTGACGGACTGAAGAAGTAACCGAAGCAATTCCCTTAGGCACTCCCCTGAGGGAAAGCTAGTAGCAACAAAGCTACCCCCATTCCGGTAGGTAGCGGAGGAAAATTTGCGAGTTGGCTCCACAAGCCAGCTCGCACTTTTATGCTCTACCTCATGCGCATCTCTCGGAAGTTCACCACAGCATTCTCCAGATCATTTACCCCAACATTCACCAAAACAATCACTACCGCCCTCATCACCACCGTTGTCACTACCGCCCCAATGAGTGGCATCACCGCCAGCCCATTGCCACTTGCCAAGGCAACTAACCAGCATCTCGTTGCACATGAGCCAAGCGCTCCTCATTGCACTGACCTGATGATCCTGGCATCCCGTGGATCAGAAGAACACCTTCGGGGAGTAACCCCCACCAAGTACAGCACCACCAGCGACTGGGTTTCCAATGGATGGGAAGGGCGCAATGTTCGCAACTGGCTGCAATTTGTAGAAGCACACCATCTCCGCACCCGCGGCACTTCCCTACTCCACGACATTCCAGTCATGGGAACAACCGGCGCGTACTACCGCGCTGACCTCCCCATCCCTGCACTCATTTTTGAGGATCCTGCCGTCATGGCGCTTCGCTGGCTATGGGCTTTTTTCAACGCCCCTACGATCCTATTTGATCTCATCTTTGCAGGATCATCGTTCCTGAAGTCCATGGCCGACGGTACCGCAGGCTTGATTCAACAAGTCAAAGATTATGAACACCGCTCCGGATGCCAACCGCGGTACATCTTGGCCGCATTTTCCCAAGGCACCGTGATCTCCGCAGAAGCAGAAAAGCACCTCGCCGCAGAAGGCAAACTCGCCGGCACAATGTACATCGGCAACCCCTTTCATCGCGAACAATATGGCATTTCCGAGCTAGCCCTCTTTACAGATCTGCGCGCCGGCTCCAGTGACCGCCAAGGTTCCTCCCTTATCGGCCAAGCACCAAGCCGCATCCCTGGGCAATTGTCCTCCGAAATCGAAACTCCCCCAGCACCACATGTGCCGAAAACTGAACGCAATGCTTGGGGTTCCACCATCAATAGCCCTGGCACCGCCAATCGCGTGGACTATTGCACAACAGGCGATATCGTGTGTTCTTCTTCTGATGAAACGTTAGCAACCCTTTTCACTGTCTTTGGCGGCACCCATGATCGCTACATGGAAACGAATGAGGAGGAAAATATTGCAGCTGCAGAAGCGGTAATCACAATGATTGAACGGGCGCGCGAGGAATAATCATTAGCGCAAAATAGACTAAGCTGTATAAATTCATTTATGCACGTTGAGCTGCAACAAAGCGGCGTCGAAAAAAATAAAATAGACAGAGCTGTTTACTTTTTGTGCGGGTTTGAACTACTATGAGGTTCGACACTCGAACAACGTCAAACCACTAACACACAACAGACCCAACAAAGGAGACAGCCATGCCGAAGTACAGCAACGAACAAGCAGCAAACTGGGGCTTCCAAACCCGCCAAATCCACGCCGGACAACCAGTAGACCCAACCGGCGCACGTAACCTCCCAATCCACTTCACCTCCAGCTTCATCTTCGACTCCGCAGAGCACGCAAAACAACGCTTTGCCCTCGAAGACCTCGGCCCGGTCTACACACGCATCACCAACCCAACCGTTGAAGCCGTAGAAAACCGCATCGCCTCCCTGGAAGGCGGCGTCCACGCAGTTGCCTTCGCCTCCGGACAAGCAGCAGAAACCGCAGCGCTGCTCAACATTGCAGAAGCCGGCTCCAACATCGTTGCATCCCCGCGCCTCTACGGCGGCACCCTCACCCTCCTTACCGTCACCCTCGCAAAATACGGCATCAGCACCACGTTCGTAGAAAACCCAGACGACCCAGCCTCCTGGCAAGCTGCAGTCCAGGACAACACCGTCGCCTTCTTCGCAGAAACCTTTGCCAACCCACAGGCAGACATCCTCGACATCCCAGCCGTGGCCGAGGTAGCACACGCAAACCAAGTGCCACTCATCGTCGACAACACCCTCGCCACCGCTGCTCTCGTCCGACCACTCGAACTCGGCGCTGACGTGGTTGTCGCATCCCTCACCAAGTTCTACACCGGCAACGGATCCGGGCTGGGTGGCATCCTGGTCGACGGCGGCAAGTTCGACTGGACCATCCAGCGCAACGGCAAGGATGTATTCCCAGGATTCACCACCCCAGACCCTGCCTACCACGGCCTGAAGTACGCCGACCTTGGCCCAGCAGCATTCGGACTGAAGGCCCGCGTTGGTTTGCTCCGCGATACCGGCGCCTCCATCTCCCCATTCAACGCCTGGGTGGTAGCCCAAGGCCTCGACACCCTGTCCCTGCGCGTCCGCCAGCACAACGAAAACGCACGCGCGGTGGCAGAGTTCCTCGCTAGCAATGACAAGGCCGCAAAGGTGAATTACGCAGGCTTGCCAGACTCCCCTTGGTTCCCAGTCAAGGAGAAGCTCGGCCTGGAATACACCGGCGCGGTGTTGAGCTTCGACCTCGCCACCGGCGACAAGGACCCACGCGAAACCGCCTGGACCTTTATCGACGCCCTGCGCTTGCACTCCAACCTGGCAAACGTTGGCGATGTTCGCTCGCTCGTGGTGCACCCGGCATCCACCACCCACTCCCAGTCCACCGAAGAAGACCTGGCGGAAGCTGGAGTATCCCAAGCCACCATTCGCCTGTCCGTAGGCATTGAGGACATCAACGACATCCTCGACGACCTTCGCGCAGCGTTTGACGCTATTTAACGTTCACTTCCTCTTGAAGGAGCACACCCTTGCGTACCGACCTCATTCCTACGAGTGGCAACTGGGTTGATATCAGCATTGGTGACGTGCACACAGAAGCAGGCGCCGTGATTCGCGGCGCCTCGCTGCGTTTGCATGCGTTCTACCACGCCACCCATGGCGACGCTGATTATGCCGAGTTCTCCGCCGGTCCAGAACCTGGACTGGACATTTCCGACCGGCCAATTGTGCTCGTTGAGCACGCCTTGACTGGTGATGGCAATGTGGCGGATTGGTGGTCCGACATGGTGGGACCAAATCGGCCAATTGATACCAGCCGCTACTTGGTGTTGTGTGCGAACGTGCTCGGGGGGTGTCAGGGCTCAACCGGGCCAAGTTCTGAGCATCCTGAGGGCGGTGCGTGGGGATCCCGTTTTCCGGGCCTTTCGATCCGGGACTTGGTGCAGGCTGAATGCCAGTTGTTGGATGTGCTGGGCATCGCGAAGGTCCATGCGGTGATTGGCGCTTCCATGGGTGGTGCTCGGACGTTGGAGTGGAGCTTGATGTTTCCGGAACGGGTGGAGTCTGCGTTGGTAATCGCTGTGTCTGCGCGTGCGTCGGCGTGGCAGATCGGCATTCAGTCTTCCCAGATTCGCTTCATCGAGGCTGATCCTGCGTGGCATGGTGGCGATTACTATCACACGGGCGAGTCCCCTGCTGAGGGGATGGGTCAGGCAAGGCGTATTGCTCACCTTACGTATCGTGGCGAGTTGGAGGTGGATGAGCGTTTCGGTGCCGATCCGCAGACTGGCGAGAACCCGCTTGGTGCATTCCGCAGTCCGGATCAGCGTTTTGCTGTGGAGAGTTATCTTGACCGTCAGGCTGAGCGTTTGAAGTCACGTTTCGACGCCGGATCCTATGTGGTCCTTACTGATGCGTTGAATCGGCATGATGTGGGCCGGGGCCGCGGCGGTATGAATGCAGCTTTGGGCAATTCCACTGTGCCGACGATGGTCGTTGGGGTGGATACGGACATTTTGTATCCGTTTCACCAGCAGGAGCATTTGTCACGTAATCTTGGCAATTTCATTGGATTGTCGAAGATCAGTTCTCCTACGGGCCATGATGGCTTTTTGATTGAGTCGCGGCAGATGGGCCAGATTTTGCAGAAGTTCCTCAGCCGCGTGGCTTCGAACTAATTCTCCTTCTACAACGAGCCTTATCCCACGGGTTATTCCTATTCCTTCAGCACGGCCAGGCTATTCAACTACTTGCGCAGAGGCGCGCGCACCGACTATTGCATTTTCGGAACTGGTCACAGTGTAGGAATTAGCCGGGCAACGGTTCAACACTCAACGCAATGAGCACGATCGCAAGCCCCAAGCAACCTGTCCACCACGCATCAAATTTTCGCGATCGCACGGCCAACACCCCAAGTACCTCAGAGTCCACCACCCAGCGCAGAGCCGCCAAGTACATCAGCCCCACACCAAATGTGAAGCTCCCCCGGCGCCACCGATCAAGCAGCACAAACACCACGGCCAACCCCAACAGTGCAAAAAACCCAATTAGCAGCACCCGTTGTGTCCTTCGATGCAGGCGGGATGGCGGCACGTCTCGATCATGAGGATTCCGCAACATCTCCGCCTGCGTCGGGAGCGCACGCACAGAATCCTCCCCCATCACCTGCCGAGATGGCTGTTCAGCACCCACTGAAACTACGCCAAGCCCGCCATCTGCTCTGCCCGTTCCACAACATTCGCCAACAAAAAGGCACGGGTCAGTGGGCCCACTCCTCCAGGGTTAGGAGAAACCGCGCCAGCTACCTCCCACACGTCCGGATGCACGTCGCCGGCCAACTTGCCGTCCTTCCCACGCGAAACACCCACATCCAAAATTGCCGCACCTGGCTTAACCATATCCGGGGTGAGCATATGCGGAACGCCTGCAGCAGCAACAATAACATCTGCCGAACGCGTTTCAGCCGCCAAATCCTTTGTGCCGGTATGGCACAGCGTGGTGGTTGCATTCTCCGAACGGCGGGTCAGCATCAAGCCAATCGGACGGCCAACCGTCACACCACGACCAATAACCACAACCTTCGCCCCATTGAGATCTACATCGAAACGACGCAGCAAGGAAATTGCACCATTAGGAGTACAAGGCAACGGTGCCGGCTCATTGAGCACCAACTTGCCCAAATTCACCGGATGCAAACCATCAGCATCCTTCGCTGGATCAATCCGCTCCAGCACAGCATTCTCATCCAAATGCTTCGGCAACGGCAATTGCACAATGTAGCCAGTGCATTCCGGATCTGCATTGAGCTCATCAATGACTTCCAGCAATGCCTCCTGGGAAATGTCCCCTGGCAAATCCCTCCGGATAGACCGCACACCAATTTCTTCACAGTCACGATGCTTCATCTTCACATACGAATGACTCGCAGGATCATCACCGACCAGCACCGTCGCAAGGCCCGGCACGATACCCTGCTCACGCAAGGCCGCAACGCGCGCCTCAAGATCAGCAACAATTTCATTACGGAACATCTGTCCGTCGAGCTTCGTAGCAGTCATGGCAACTATGTTAGCGCACGGCTTCTACTGTGCACCGATAAAACCGAACTGTCGCCACACTTCATAGGCGGCCACCGCCGCCGCATTGGACAAATTCATACTTCGCCTACCTGGCAGCATCGGAATTCGGACATGCCGATGGACGCGGGCGTCGGATAACACGGCTGGGTCTAAACCCGTGGGTTCCGGGCCGAACAGCAGTACATCACCCGGTTGATATTCAATGGCGGTATGCCAGATTTCCGCTTGGGCTGTAAATGCAAACACCCGACCGTTGAAGGGCGAGCTGGTAAGTTCCGTAAGCGCGGCATCAATGGATTCGTGCTGCTGCACCACAGCGAGGTCGTGGTAATCCAAACCTGCCCTCCGCAGATGTTTGTCGTCGAATTGAAATGGGTACGGCTTAGCGAGATGCAGCGTTGCTCCCGTGCCTGCACACATGCGGATCGCGTTGCCGGTATTTGGGGGAATTTGCGGACGATCGAACAGGATATGGAACGGTGTGGCTGAAGATGACGCAGGGATTTTCAGCGAAATTTCTGAATTGGGATTCACCTTTTCACAATAGCGTGTATGAATAAGTCATGACACAACAACCACTGACCCAACAATCACGCGAATACGATGTGGTGGTGTACGGCGCCACCGGTTTCGTCGGCGTACTCACCGCGGAATACCTCGCCGCCCACGCGCCGGCCGGTCTGCGCATCGCACTCGCCGGACGCAACCTCGAGAAACTCACCGCCACCCGCACCCAGCTCGGCGAGGCAGCTAGCGCTTGGCCACTGCTCGTCGCGGACTCCTTTGATCCCGACGCCCTTGCCGCCATCGCGCAGTCCACCAACGTCATCATCACTACCGTTGGACCATACTGGCGCTACGGCCGCACCCTCGCACAAGAATGTGCCCGGGCAGGCACCCACTATGTTGATCTTTCCGGCGAAGTTGGATTCATGCGCCGCTCCATCGACGATAACCACGAACGTGCCCAAGCAACCGGTGCAATGATTGTTCACGCCTGCGGTTTTGACTCTGTGCCAAGCGAACTTGGCATGTACCTGGCACGTCAAGCGGCTGACGAGGCAGGGGCCGGCGAATTCACCGACGCAACGATGATCGTGAAAATGAAGGGCGGCCTTTCTGGCGGCACGATCGACTCCATGCGCCAACAGCTTGCGATGGCGAAGAAGGACCGCGCCATGGCTCGAACGATTGCGCAACCGTATAGCCTCAGCCCAGATCTTTCGAAGGAACCGAACCTCGGCCGACAAACGGACTTGGGCACCATCGCTCTTGACCAATTCGGCATCGCTGGCGGTGTGGCCGGCCCATTCATTATGGCCGGCACGAACACCCGCGTTGTGCGCCGAACCAACGCTCTCACCGGTTACCGTTACGGCAGCGCATTGCGCTACAGCGAATACGCCTACATGGGGAAAGGGTTTGCGGGCAAGCGCAATAACTTCGTCACGTCGGCGGGCCTGGCTGCCCTGGCATGGGCACTGCAGAAGCCACAGTGGCGCCGTCAGCTGAGCCGCTGGATTCCCGAACCGGGGCAAGGACCAAGTAAGGAAGAGCGCGACAATGGGTTCTTCCACACCACCACGTATGCCCGCACGGCAGATGGGCAACAATTCCAGGGAGTTACCAGCCTCAAGGCCGATCCGGGATACAAGGGCACCGCGCTAATGCTTTCTGAAGCTGCCCTCACGCTGGCCCTCGGCGAGCACGAACAGGTTGGCGGTGGCGTGTGGACTCCAGCCTATGCCCTCGGCGCTGGGTATGTTGCGCGTCTTCGTGCCGCGGGCATGAAGCTGGAGGCACAGTAACTGCAGATAAGTAGCCGCATCGGATCGCACCCCAGGAGCGACCGCCGCTGCTCCCGCATGACCCTATTCGCCTCGCAACACGAAGTCAGCCACCGGCATGTCCTGTCGGTGGCTATTTTCCTGCGCAGCCCACATTTCCCACCGGCCCTGCATTTCCGGGCTGCGTCGCAACGCCCGTTGCCGACGGATCACCTCCGGCACCACCAAGTCCACACTCATCACGTGACCCAACTGAGCTGCCGCTGCTACTGCCGCATGGGTTAGGCATCCGCAACCTTCGATAATCACATTGCCTGTGACTGGCAGTATTGTCAGCTCATCTGCGGGCTTCCCCTCATGCCAATCCCACTTGCGGTAGCTCACGCTCGTCGCAGTTCCCTGTTCGGCGATAGCGCCGGCAGTCGCTATGTGCCTCGCCCGCGCTGCGACAAGCGGCTCGAGAATCTCCTCAACCAATCGACGCCCACCTGCCTGCAACCCATCCCAACCGGGGTACAGGTCATCCATGTGCACCACGCTCACTGGATCCAGAACTCCCTCACGATCCAGCAGCTCTGCCAGCACAGTCTTACCCGCTCCGGAACGCCCTTCAACAAAGAGCACCATTGGCCTTGACGCTTGCAACAAGAGCTCCATCAGCCCTGCACGATCTATCTCCGCGGGCAACCCTACGTCACTCCCAAGAATCGGAAATGACCAGTCCACACCGCAAGACCCAACGCCGCAATTGCCAGGCAGGCACAAGCCCCCACCAGCACTACATCCCAGCGCCCCACCTGTGCCACTCGGCCCCAGGTACGCTTGCCCTGTGCGCCAAAGCCTCGCGCCTCCATCGCAGTCGATAGTTTGCTTGCCCTTCGCAAGGCCAACACCAACAAAGCAAAGTACTGTTGTGGGAGCCGCGCAAGCACTGGCTTGTCGCCCAACCCTCGTGCCCGGCGGGCACGCTCCAGGCTCCCCCAATCGCGTTGGAACAGCCCGGCCGTGCGCAATCCAGCCACGGTGCCCACCACAAACCGTTCTGGAAGTTTCCACAATTGTGCCAAGCCGTCGCCCAGTCGGGTGGTATCAATGCCGCGCATCAACACCACTGCTGGCAATCCCACAGCCAACACACGAGCCGTCACACCAATTGCCAGCAGCAAGGAATTCTCCGACACCACAATCGGCCCCCACTGCCACAAAATGGCCCCGCCTTCGCGCCCGTACAAAGCCATCCCCACTCCACTGACAGGCGCAATGAGCAGCAACGGCCAAGCGATGCGCAGCAGCCTCCACGGGTTTGATCCACACACCCAGGTACCCGCAACCGTACCCGCGATTGCGACACTGGCGCTCACCACATCAATGGAAAACAACAATGGAACAGTCAGCACCGCCAACGCCAGAAATCTACTGGTGGGGTCCACCTTCGCCAAAATATTCATCGTCACGCCCCTCCCACTTGGCTGCTCACATGCAAACCGTCCGCTTGTAAGTCCCAACGCTGCTGGCCAAGGACGCGGGCGAACTCGGCGTCGTGGGTGATGCTTAACAAGGAACCACCCCGAACAATCACATCCTGCAGCAGCCGCGCCATCGCCACAAAATTCGCGCGATCCTGGCCAAACGTCGGTTCGTCCAACATCAGCAGCATCGGATCAGTCATCAATGCAGACGCCACAGAAAGCCTCCGCTTCTGACCACCAGAAAGCGTAAACGGGTTCGCCTGTGCCAACGGCAGCAACCCCAACTGCTCCAGCAAACGCGTTGCGCGGTGTTGTGCGTTTTGCGCATCGTGCCCAACCAACCGTGGACCGAGCAACAGTTCTCCCTCCACCGTCTTCGTCATGAATTGATGCTCCGGATCCTGAAACACAT
>JBHAQQ010000162.1:0-28730 GCA_041830435.1 Corynebacterium sp. | reverse complement strand
GGCCTTTGCTATGCAGGTACAAGCGTAACCATCCACTGGTGGCTATCTGCCACGCTGCCTCGCTGAATGCCGGTGAGGTGCTCACGCAGAGCCATGGTCAACGTACCAATTGCTCCATCATTGACTTGGAACTCACCATTCTGGTGCTTGACAGTTCCCACAGGGGTGACAACCGCCGCGGTTCCACAGGCAAAGGCTTCGGTCATGGCTCCTGAACGAGCTGCTTCTTCCCATTCTTGAGTAGAAATGAGTCGCTCTTCCACCTCGTAGCCCAAATCACGAGCAATTTCTAGCAACGACAAGCGGGTTACTCCCGGCAACAGCGTTCCGGTGAGCTTCGGGGTGACCACCTTAGCGTTCTCCCCTTCACCGAACACAAATGCAAGGTTCATGCCGCCCATTTCTTCGACATACTTGTGTTCAATTGCGTCCAACCACACCACCTGATCGCAACCTTGTTCAATGGCATATGCCTGAGCCTTCAGCGATGCCGCGTAATTGCCGGCGAACTTCGCTGCGCCAGTGCCGCCTGGTGCTGCACGGACATATTCGGTTGCTAGCCAAACGGAAACTGGCTTAATTCCGCCAGCGAAGTAAGCGCCAGCAGGAGAAGCAATGACGCAGTAGGTGTACGAGTTAGCTGGGTGTACTCCCAATCCAATTTCCGTGGAAACCATGAATGGGCGCAGGTACAGGCATTCCTCGCCGCCGGCTGCGGGAACCCAACGTTGATCGATGTCTACGAGTTGCTTGAGGGATTCCACAAAGAGGTCCGTTGGCAATGCTGGCATGGCCATGCGTTCCGCGGAATCTTGGAAGCGTGCTGCATTATTTTCTGGGCGGAAGGTGGCGATACTTCCATCGGCTTGGCGGTATGCCTTGAGCCCCTCGAAGATTGCCTGTCCGTAGTGCAGAACGGAGCTGGCTGGGTCCATGCTCAGTGGTGCGTAAGGTACGACGCGCGGATTGATCCACCCATCGGCTTCTGTCCAATCGATTAGCACCATGTGGTCGGTGAAATGATTTCCGAAACCTGGGTTTGCCAATACTTCTGCCACCCGCTCGTCCGAGGCTGGGTTGGTGGCGCGGATGACCTGAAAATTATCGGTCTGCGCTGGGCGTACCGTTGCGGTGTCGCCGTGTTGGACAGTCTGTGCGGTGGTTTCGGTGTTCTCGGTCATGTTTAGCATTCTACAAGTGTTGCCCAACGCCTGCGGATACAGTAGGTAATTAGGTAGCTTTTACATAGATTCTTGTAGGTTTAGCTATTCGTTAAGCTATTTGGAGCCATGCTAGATGGAGCCGTAGTTGCGAAATGAGCGTTTCGCGCTGAGTTGTTTCGCGCTGAGTTGTTTCGCACTGAGAAGTTTCGTGCTGCGATGTTTGAGGATTGGATGAAGTATGACTGTTGAGAATTCAGAATTGTTTGGCGCTCCCGCTGCTCATTTGCAGGTTTCTTATGATCGTTTGATGCGGGGCCTGCTGCCTGTGTTGGAGGTTATGAGCGTTCCGGCGTTTGAAACTGCAGCAAAGAATGGTGATGTTCGTGCGCATGCTTTATTGTTGCCAGTATTCCAGGGCAATAATGGTTTGGAGTTGGCTGGGGGTTCGGCGTTGCCATTGAGCACGGATCATGAGCTGGCGTTGTGGAAGCTGTTGGTCGCTTTGGGGGTCACCGGTAAGGTTGGCGAGCTGACGTCGGTTCCGGCGAGTGCAATTTTTGGTGATGAGGCACCGTTTGAGGTGATCATTACTGCTGGTTTGGGTGAGGTTGATGAGGTTTCAGCCGAGACCATCCGGGAGGTTGCGGGCGCCGCTGTCCGCGCGGTGCCGCGGCCTACGAATCACCAGGCTGATGATGCGGACGATGCTGCTGCGGTTTCGCCGGTGTTGGTTTCTGCGTTGGGTCTGTTCGACGCCGATGCCGCATTGGTTGGCCATGGTTTGGGGGCTTATGCCTATGCCGGTGAGAAGCAGGCCAACCTTTCGGTTTCCAAGGTGATTGTGTTGCAAGCTGAAAGTGTCAGCAACGAGGACGCACGTGCGACAACGGATAAGGCTCGTACCATCGTGGAACATGTTTGCCTCGCTCGTGACTTGGTGAATGCTCCCGGTAATGTGCTGTTCCCAGAGTCATATGCGCAGGTCGTTGCAGAACTCGCTACGGCCGCTGGGTGTGCGGTAGAAGTACTGGATGAAGAAGTCCTTGCGCAACAGGGCTATGGCGGCATCATTGGTGTGGGGCAGGGTTCTGCGCGACCTCCTCGACTGGTCCGGATTTCCTACAATGCAGACCGCGAAGACTTGCCGTTGGTTGCCTTGGTTGGCAAGGGAATCACCTTCGATACTGGCGGCATTTCCTTGAAGCCAGGGGCCAACATGTGGGACATGATCATGGATATGGGTGGTTCTGCAGCGGTGGTAGCTTCCATCCTGGCCGCAGCGCGTTTGGGCATTGAGCTGCGCATCACCGCCACCATTCCTATGGCAGAGAACATGCCAGGTTCGAATGCTATTCGCCCGGGTGATATTCTCCGCCACTATGGAGGCAAGACTACTGAGGTGTTGAACACCGATGCGGAGGGCCGTTTGGTACTTGCGGATGCAATTGTGCGTGCTTGCGAAGATCAACCGAAGTACTTGATCGAGGCCGCGACACTCACGGGTGCGCAGATGGTTGCGCTTGGCAATCGCACCCCGGGCATCATGGGTTCCATTGCGCTTCGTGACCAGATGAGTGTGATCTCCAGGGACGTTGGCGAGAATGCTTGGCCGATGCCACTTCCGAAGGAACTTGGCGAGGAATTGAAGAGTGATGTTGCCGATTTGCGCAATATCTCCGGCAGCCGTTGGGGCGGTATGTCCGTAGCTGGCCACTATCTCAAAGCATTCGTCCCTGAAGGTGTGGAATGGGTCCACATTGATATCGCGGGACCGGCTTATAACACCGGCGCTGCATACGGATACAACCCGAAGCGTGCGACCGGTTCGCCAGTTCGAACCATCATTGGCACCTTGGAGCATCTCGCGAAACAGCGCTAAAGCGCAATCCAAGCGCAAGCTCCGATACCAGCGCGGCGGCCCCGTTTTGGTGGGCTAGCCGCGCTGTTCTCGACGGCGGCGTTGTTCTTCTCGTGCTTTCAACATCCGATCTTTTTCGATCTTTTCCCGCATGCGCTGTGGATAGCCAGTCTCTTCCGCGAAGTACAGTGGTACTCCGGTTGCACGCGCAACGGCGTCGATCCCCTTCGGTCCCCCAATTCGACGACGGGTGAACTCGCCGGCAGCGTCCACAAACACCACAGACATTTCGTTGACCAACGTTTCCGGTTCAACAAACCCCTCTACCCCACTGCGGCCAACAATCCACTGCTGCAGGTACTTGAGATCTTCCTTGCGGACAGTATTGCCTGGAGCGCGCGGCGGTTGCGCGCCAGCACCATTCCCCGTCGCGGCGCTCCGTCCCGCACCTTTACCTCGGCCAAATAGTTTTCCAAACACAATCCACCATCCTAACAATTCTGCATCCCTGCGACCCATTGGCTGAATTCTGCCACGATTGACACAAGTCACGGATTGCAATGATGAATTACAGGACCAAAGCGGGTAGGCTTAGGGCGTTACGATACTGCAGAAACCTAAAAGGAGCTTCACCCCCATGGCGCACAACGTCGAAATGCCCGAATTGGGCGAGTCCGTCACCGAAGGAACCATTACCCAATGGTTGAAAAAGGTTGGCGATACCGTTGCGGTAGACGAGCCACTCCTTGAAGTATCCACCGACAAGGTAGATACCGAAATCCCTTCCCCAGTGGCAGGTGTGCTCCTGGAAATCAAGGCTGAAGAAGACGACACCGTGGACGTGGGTGCTGTCATTGCCGTCATTGGTGAAGAAGGTGAAGCGGGCGCTGCAGAATCCGCCCCAGCGGAAGAGGAAACCCCAGCTGAAGAACCTGCAGCCGAAGAGCCTGCAGCGGAGGAACCAGCGGCAGAGGCTGCCCCAGCAGCAACCGCATCCACTGACAGCGGTTCCGGTGAGGTTGCAGATGTCACCATGCCTGAGCTCGGCGAATCCGTCACCGAAGGCACCATCACCCAGTGGCTCAAAAAGGTCGGCGATACCGTTGAGGTTGACGAGCCACTCCTTGAGGTGTCCACCGACAAGGTCGACACCGAAATCCCTTCACCAGTGGCAGGCACCCTGGTTGAAATCCTGGCGAACGAGGATGACACCGTAGACGTGGGCGCAGTCATCGCGCGCGTAGGCGATGGTGCAGCTAAGCCTGCACAACCTGCAGCTGAAGAAAAGCCAGCGGCCACGGAAGCTCCAGCAACGCAGCAACCAGCTGAACCTGCAGAAGCCAAGGCGGAATCTGCGCCTCAAGCCGCACCTGCTCAGGCTGCCACCCAGGCTGCACCAGCACAGTCTGCACCAGCTGCTGGCAACTTGCCGTACGTCACCCCATTGGTCCGCAAGCTCGCGCAAGACAATGGTGTAGACCTGTCGACCGTCACCGGTACCGGTGTGGGTGGACGCATCCGCAAGCAAGACGTTTTGGCAGCAGCGAACGGTGCTTCCAACGCACCTGCAGCAGCACTGCCGGCAGGTCCACGTGCGTCCGCATACAAGGTGGATCCACGCAAGGCGGAATTGCGTGGCACCACCGTTAAGGTCAATCGCATTCGAGAAATCACCGCTGCGAAGACCCTGGAATCGCTGCGCACGACCGCTCAGCTCACCCAGCTGCACGAGGTTGACGTTACCCACGTGGCTGAGCTTCGCTCCGCAAGCAAGGAAGCGTTCAAGGCGAAGCACGGTGTGAACCTCACCTACCTGCCGTTCTTTGCGAAGGCAATCGTGGAAGCGTTGGTTTCCCATCCAAATATCAACGCGTCCTACAACGCAGCAACCAAGGAAATGACCTACCACGGCGCAGTGAACTTGGGCATTGCGGTCGACACGGAAGCTGGCCTCCTGAGCCCAGTTATTCACAATGCGCAAGACCTGTCCCTGCCAGAACTGGCGAAGGCAATTGTGGATATTGCTGATCGTGCACGGAATAACAAGCTCAAGCCACAGGACCTTGTCGGTGGAACCTTCACTATCACCAATATCGGTTCCGAAGGTGCATTGTCTGATACCCCAATTTTGGTACCACCTCAGGCTGGCATGGTAGGCACCGGCGCAATTCAGCGTCGCCCGGTTGTGCTCACCGAGGACGGCTCCGAAGCGATCGCGATTCGTCACATGGCATACCTGCCATTGACCTACGATCACCAGGTATTCGACGGCGCAGATGCTGGTCGTTTCATGTCGACCGTCCGCGACCGCCTGGAAGCTGGCGATTTCGAAGCCGACCTGGAGCTCTAAAAGCCCATGGGGTTCCAAGCTGGAAGCATTCGTCTCCACGGTAATGACCCAATTGCCGTGGAGCGAATTGGCACGGTCGACTATCTCGAAACGTGGCAGCGGCAAGCAACAATGGTGAAGGAAATTGCCACGGGCAACCGTCCCGATACCCTGCTGCTGCTCCAGCACCCACCTACCTACACCGCCGGAAAGCGCACCCAAGATAGCGACCGTCCAACGAATGGCTTGCCCGTTGTCGATGTGGACCGCGGAGGGCGCATCACCTGGCACGGACCCGGTCAGCTGGTGGCCTACCCGCTCGTGAAATTAGCGGATCCCGTCGACGTTGTGGACTACGTCCGCCGATTGGAAGAAGCACTCATCGCTACGTGCGTCGAATTTGGACTGGCTGAGGCTGGCCGAGTCGAAGGCCGTTCAGGTGTGTGGCTACCAGCCGGAATTGTTGACGGCGCTCTCCTGCCCGCACGGAAAATCGCCGCAATCGGTATCCGTGTCACGCAAGGGGTGACAATGCACGGGGTTGCCCTGAACTGTAACAACACGATGGAATACTACGAACACATCGTGCCCTGCGGCCTTGCCGATGCCGGGGTGACTACCCTCTCCGCTGAACTTGGCCGCGAAATCACCGTCGAAGACGTCATCGAGACGCTCGAACGCAATATCGTTGCAGCGCTCAACGGCACCCTACAAGTTGCCGAACATAACCTGTAGTGCTTCCTCGAAAACCCAAACCCACACAACATTAGTTTTTAGGACTAGGCTAGCTGGCATGACTGTGAATGCAGATGGTCGCCGGATGCTCCGCATCGAGGCGAAGAACGCACAAACCCCAATTGAATCCAAGCCACGCTGGATTCGTACGAGCGCAAAGATGGGTCCCGAATTCCGCGATATGAAGAATCGTGTAACTGGGGCCAACCTGCACACCGTATGCCAAGAAGCTGGCTGCCCGAATATCCACGAATGCTGGGAAGATCGGGAAGCCACCTTCCTTATCGGTGGTGACACCTGCTCACGGCGTTGCGACTTCTGCCAAATCAAATCTGGCCGCCCTTCCCCACTGGATATGGATGAACCACGTCGCGTTGCGGAAAACATCCGCGAAATGGGACTGCGGTACGCAACCATCACCGGTGTGACACGCGACGACCTCGACGACGAAGGCGCATGGCTTTACGCCGAGGTGGTTCGCAAGATTCACGAACTCAACCCAAACACTGGTGTCGAGAACCTCACTCCGGACTTCTCGAACAAGCCAGATCTCCTGAAGACCGTATTCGACGCCCGCCCTGAGGTGTTCGCCCATAATCTCGAGACCGTGCCACGCATCTTCAAGCGCATCCGTCCTGCGTTCAAGTACGAACGTTCGCTGGAAGTGATTCAAGCTGCACACGACTATGGTCTGGTAACCAAGTCCAACCTGATCCTGGGCATGGGTGAAACCAAGGAAGAAGTGAAGGCCGCTATTCGTGACTTGGCTGATGCTGGTACGGACATTTTGACAGTCACCCAGTACTTGCGACCATCGTCGATGCACCACCCAATCGAGCGTTGGGTGAAACCTGAAGAATTCATGGAACACTCAGACACCGCTTACGAGCTGGGCATTAAGGCCGTCATGGCAGGTCCATTGGTGCGTTCTTCCTACCGGGCAGGCCGCTTGTATGCGCAGGCGAAGCAGGCCCGCGGTGAAGCGCTGCCAGACAACCTCCAACATCTCGCTTCCACCTTGGAAGGCACGACGAGCCAAGAAGCATCTTCCTTGTTGGAGAAGTACGGCCCTTCGACCGACACTCCGGTGACTGCTCGATAGTCCGAGTGTAAACTGTGGGTGCGATGTGTCCATCCTCCCACCTAGACCCCAGTTACCTCCCGAAACAATCGTGAACTATTCTTAATCCCATGGCGAACAACACCCGCGATAAAGAGAACAAGAAGGCTGCAAAGGCAGCGAAACGCGCCCAGCGCAAGCAACAACGCGCACAAATGTGGCAAGCATTCAAGCTCCAAAAGGAACGCGATAAGGCACTCGTGCCACTGATGCTCATCGCTTTCCTGTTGCCAATTCTGTTGATGGTGCTGTTGAGCCTGGTTTGGGGCTACTTTGTCCTCAATGTTTTGGTTGGTGTGCTGCTAGGTGCATCAATCGCGTTGTGGGTCTTCTCATCCCGCCTGCAAAAGGGTGTTTACGACCAGATCGAGGGTGAGCCTGGTGCAGCTGCTTGGGCGCTGCAAAACATGCGTAACGGTGTGGGCATGAAGTGGATCACCGAGCCGGGTGTGGTGTCCAACAAGCACATGGACATCATTCACCGCGTCGTTGGCACTCCGGGTGTGGTGCTGGTTGGCGAAGGTAACCCGCAACGATTGAAGCCGATGATTGCGAAAGAACGCGCAGAGTTGTCCCGAGTGCTCGGCGATACCCCGATCTATGACGTCACTGTGGGCAATGACGAAGGTCAAGTCCCAATCAAGAAATTGCAGTCCCATATGATGAGGATGCCTCGCAACATCAAGAAAAACGATGTCGATGCATTGAATAGCCGCGTTGAATCGATCTCGCGCCTGCGCAGTGCACAACAAGCTATTCCGAAGGGACCACTGCCTAAGGGCGGCAAGGTTGCTGGCATGAATCGTCGTACTCGCCGCGCGGCGGAACGAGGCAAGCGCTAACTCAGTTCGTTAAACGTTACGGACATACAAAATGAGGTTGGCCCGGGATCTACTCGGGCCAACCTCTTAAGTTTTTGTGCACACCCACATGGTGCACAGCCATGGTGTTTCTGTAGTGGCTCTTAGCGTGTGTGAATGACGGCTGTGCCAGTCGCACGGTCGTGCATTCCGCGACCATCGGCGTCTTGGATGATCGGCGGGAACATGAAGATGGTCAATAGGGTACGCACCACTGCTCGCCACAACCCAACTCGTTCGGCCCCATTGTCGACTCGTGCCACTCCGATGCCCATCATGGCATGGCCTGGTGTTTGGGCAAACAACCAGATTGTCACGATTCGCCAAATGACGAACAGGATGAGCGTGAAGGTGGAATAGTGTCCCAACCAGTCGGTCCATGAGGTGATAATGACCGCCATGCCGTAACACATGAGCCAGTCGATGAGGAGTGCACCCATCCGCCGGAATAGCGACGCCAAGCTGCCCTTACCGGTGGCTGGAAGTCCCAGTTGTTGCCCCTGGTATTCGCTTGGCTTGTTTGGATCTTCACGTTCCGCTGGCACCTGTGGGCCTTCAAGCCAGCTGCGGCGCGGGGCTTGCTGCTGCTGTTTCCGTTTATTGCTGGATGACGTTGATTTTTCCGCACTCATAATGTGCTTAACGATAGTCGCATCGCACAGGAATCGTCCACAAGCAACATGCTGGACACAATGCCATCCATTTATGTGACCGGGAACACGCACTTATTAACACGCATGAAACACATGAGTAGCCAATAAGTAATACGCTGGGTTTACACTCATTTGCATGTGAGTCGAGCAGAACTCCAATTTCTGCAAGGTTTACGAACCACTAAACGAACAATTCCGATCAGAAGGAATGAGAAGAGAACATGTCTTTCAACTCCCCTGAAGAAGTCGTAAAGTTCCTCAAGGACAACGAATTCGAATTTGTCGACGTACGTTTCACCGACGTACCTGGCACCGAGCAGCACTTCACCATCCCTGCTTCCATGTTTGACGAGGATGTGATTGAAGAGGGCTTGGCATTCGACGGTTCCTCTGTCCGCGGGTTTACCTCCATCGAGGAATCCGACATGAACCTTCTGCCGGATCTGTCCACCGCTCAGGTAGACCCGTTCCGCAAGGCAAAGACCCTCAATGTGAAGTTCTTTGTTCACGATCCATTTACTCGTGAGCCTTTCTCTCGCGATCCACGTAACGTTGCGCGGAAGGCTGAAGAGTACTTGGCTTCGACCGGCATCGCTGATACTTGCTACTTCGGCGCTGAGGCTGAGTTCTACCTGTTTGACAAGGTTCGTTACTCCACCGAGACCAATTCCGGTTTCTACGAAGTAGACTCCGACGAAGGCTGGTGGAACCGTGGCGAGGAATTTAACCTCGACGGCTCCTACAACTTGGGTTCCAAGACCCGCATGAAAGGTGGCTACTTCCCTGTTCCACCTTACGACGCAACCCAGGAAGTTCGCGATGAAATGACCCTGAACCTGCTGAAGGCAGGCTTCGACATTGAGCGCTTCCACCATGAGGTTGGTACCGGCGGCCAGCAGGAAATCAACTACCGCTTCAATACCCTCTTGAAGTCTGCTGATGATCTGCAGACCTTCAAGTACATCGTGAAGAACACCGCTGTTGCGCACGGCAAGACCGCAACCTTCATGCCTAAGCCTTTGGCTGGCGACAACGGCTCCGGTATGCACGCACACCAGTCCCTGTGGAAGGACGGCTCCCCGCTCTTCTACGATGAGAACGGATACGCTGGCTTGTCCGATATCGCTCGCTACTACATCGGTGGCATCCTCAAGCACGCTGGTGCTGTATTGGCGTTCACCAACCCAACCTTGAACTCCTACCACCGTCTGGTTCCTGGCTTCGAAGCTCCAATTAACCTGGTGTACTCGCAGCGTAACCGCTCTGCAGCTGTTCGTATTCCTATCACTGGTACGAACGCAAAGGCTAAGCGCATTGAGTTCCGTGCACCGGACCCATCGGGCAACCCTTACTTGGGCTTCGCTGCGATGATGCTGGCTGGCCTGGACGGCGTGAAGAACCGCATCGAGCCACATGCACCAGTCGACAAGGACCTCTACGAGTTGCCGCCAGAGGAAGCAAAGAACATCCCACAGGCTCCAACCAGCCTGGAAGCTTCTCTCAATGCTCTCCTGGAAGACAGCGACTTCCTGACTGAGGGTGGAGTATTCACGGAGGATCTCATCGACACCTACGTGAAGTACAAGTACGACAACGAAATCAACCCAGTTCGTTTGCGCCCAACTCCACAAGAGTTCGAAATGTACTTCGACTGCTAATCAATGAGGAATTGTCCCTACCTACGCTATTGATTGTGTAGGTAGGGATTTTTCTCTGTGCGCCAAATTTTTGTTTCAAGGCACTCTCGCACCTCCCTGCACACCGTTGCGCCCGCAAACGGAAATAGAGAAGTTAATCGGAACACCCCCATAGACTGCTTTGTCTACCCCCAAGTGGTCACAAACTCGTGGCAATCTGGAGTTATCACCACCTTAAGGTTCACAATGCCGGTGAGGAAGCGCATAATAGAGCGCATGGCTATCCTTTCGATCCAGTCCCACGTGGCATACGGCCATGTCGGCAACTCTGCTGCAGTGTTCCCTCTCCAACGCGTTGGTCACGAAGTCTGGCCAATCCATACGGTGAATTTCTCTAACCACACCGGCTACGGCGATTGGGGCGGCCCGCTCATTCCAGCGTCCGATGTCACGGCGCAGGTTGACGGTATCGAACGTCGCGACGCTTTTGAAAAGATCGACGCCGTACTCTCTGGCTATCAGGGCGGACCAGACATCGCCGATGCGATTATTGATGCTGTCACCCGCATCAAGGCCGCCAACCCTGCGGCGATTTATGCCTGCGACCCGGTAATGGGCAATGCGAAGTCCGGTTGCTTTGTGGCACCAGAAATCCCACCATTGTTGCGCGACAAGGTAACGCCTGTCACCGACATCATCACCCCAAATCAGTTCGAGCTGGGCTTCTTGACAAACCGCGATGTGAATACGTTGGCGGAGACGTTGGATGCGGTGAAGGCTGCGCAGGACATTGGTCCTCAGGTAGTGCTGGTGACGTCCACTCGAACGGAGGATACTCCAGAGGACAGCATTGACATGCTCGCTGTTGATGGTGATGATGTGTTCCGCATTCGTACTCCGTACTTGCCATTCAAGCGAAATGGTTCTGGCGATGTGACTGCGGCATTGTTCACTGGCCACTATGTGACCACACGCGACGCTGCAACTGCACTCGCCCGAACCACGTCGAGTGTGTTTGATTTGCTGGAAAACACGTTCAAGGCGGACGAACGGGAACTGCAACTCATTGAGTCCCAGGAAACCTTTGCGAATCCGCGGATGCAATTTGCGGTAGAGCAGCTCTGATCCAGCCGGCTACTGGCTGGCTACGGGCTAGCTATGGGCTAGCTGCGGGCCGGCTACGGGCTAGCGACGCCTCGGTGGTTTAGACTACCGAGGCGTCGATTGCGTCGACGATAAATTGCTTCACAACATCGGCATCGTTCGGCAAGTCCGTCACATGACGATCGGCATCCATGATGCCTGCGAAGCGTTCTGGGGTTTCCGGGTCCTGGCCGATTGCTTCCCGGATGGTGTCCGCAAATTTCACCGGCAATGCCGTTTCCAGCACAACAATTGGAGTTTTCACGACGGAAGCCAGGGCTCGCGCAGCGTGCACACCATCGGCGGTGTGTGGGTCAATGAGGACACCAAGTTCCTCGTAGGAATGCTTGATGGTGGCGATGCGGTCAGCATGGGTGGAGCTGGAGGAAAGAAATCCGTAAACGGATGCAGCCTTCGGGAATGCTGGGTCTTCGGAGAGGTCAAAGCCTCCGGCTTTGACCTGCTTGCCGAACAAGTCTGCGATGCGGTCGGCGTCGCGATCCAGGAGATCGAAGACGAAACGTTCAAAATTGGAGGCGCGAGAAATATCCATGGATGGGCTCGAGGTCTCATAGGTATCGGCAGACGAGCGGACGCGGTACGCGCCGGTGCGGAAGAATTCATCCAACACGTCATTTTCATTCGTTGCTACGATCAGACGATCGATTGGCAGTCCCATTTGTCGTGCGATGTGGCCGGCACAAATATCGCCGAAATTGCCGGTTGGGACGGAGAAGCTTACCTTCTGGTCGTTGGAGTCGGTCATGCGGATCCAGCAATTGACGTAGTACACGATCTGCGCCATGAGGCGAGCCCAGTTGATCGAGTTCACTGCGCCGATGCGGTAGTTCGCCTTGAATGCGGCATCGGCACCCACGGCCTTGACGATATCTTGGCAGTCGTCGAACACTCCGTCGAGGGCGATGTTGAAGATATTTGGGTCATCCAGTCCAAACATTTGTGCTTGTTGGAATGGGGTCATGCGTCCGGCTGGGGTGAGCATGAATACACGCACGCCGGCCCGACCGCGCATGGCGTATTCTGCCGAGGAGCCGGTGTCACCGCTGGTTGCTCCCAGAATGTTCAGGGTTTCGCCGCGGCGAGCGAGCTCATATTCAAAGAGCTCCCCGAGCAGTTGCATGGCCATGTCCTTGAAGGCTGCGGTTGGGCCTTCAGAGAGGTGGCCGAGGTAGAGGTTGTCATCGAGTTTGGTGACTGGGACGATGTGCTCGTGGGCGAATTTTGGGGTGGTGTATGCGCGGCGCGCAATGGCCTGGATATCTGCAACGGGGATGTCGTCCACAAAGAGCGCGATAATTTCCGCGGCCAACGCCGGGTAGCCCTGTTGTGGGTCTGCGAGAAGTGCTCTCCAGTGGTCGAGCATTTCGGTGGTGATTTGTGGGTATTCGGTGGGCAGATATAGGCCGCCATCAGGGGCGAGTCCGCCGAGGAGGATGTCCGTGAACGTTGCGGTGGTTGCCGATTCGGTGCCGTGTTGCGGGTTGCGCGTTGAGATATATTCCACGATAGGCCATTTTATATGCTTACTTGGCTACAATGTGGCCATGGGTATTGCTTCTGCAGAAATTTCCGTGACCGCCAGCATCGATGCACCGGCTTCGACTGTGTGGGAGAAGATCAGCGACTTGCAGGCGATGGGGCGTCGTTCCCCGCAGTGTAAGCGGATGTTTGTGTTCGGCAAACCGGGGCGGATGGTTGGGAGCTACACGTTGAATCTCAATAACGACGCCTGGGCCTGGTGGCCAACGTGGTCAGTCATCACTGAGTGGCAAGCACCTGCAGTGCTGGAATTCCGCATTCCTATCAACGCGACTCGTTGGCGTTACACCATCATCCCGACCGGCGATGCGAGCTGCGATGTCCGTTTGGAGCGTTTTGTTGATACGGATACCACGTGGATTTCCCAATTTTTGGTGAAGCGTGCGTTTGGGGGCAACGATGTGTTTGAGCGGAAATTGCAGAAGGGTATGCAGCAGACGTTGCAGGCGATTAAGCGTGAGGCTGAACTCTCCTAGCGAGCCTCCTAGCGCGCCTCCTAGCGCTTGCGGTAAGGCGGCCGCTTCCTACTGTTTGGTGGGGAGCGGCCGTTTTTCGTTTTGTGATGAGCCCTGCCTTGTGAACGCTGGCAAACAGAATGTGATGAACATAGCAAGTATTCCGATGATGACACTGATTGCGAAGGCGGTACCGATCCAACTGCATAGTGCCACTGTGATGTAAATGAGTGCCACTATGCATGCTGATAGCAGTCCAGCTCGTCGAGCGGTGGGATGCTGTTCAGGCCAATCAAGCGCTGGGTAGAGACGCATTGCACTGCGGCGCTTCACACGATCTGGACGGAAGAGGATTTGCACAATTCCTATTGCCAGGACTGCGCCACCAACGGCAAGAAAAACCATTTCGTTCAGGAGGATACCGACGCATATGACTCCTGTCCCGAGTGCCAATACGAGGCGTTCAATCGGGGTGATAGGGATGGTGGAGTTGACGAAAATGCCTTGTTCTTCAAGGGATTGCGGGTTCACTATTCCTCCATTTGGGTGTAGTTGAACAATTTTCCTTAAGTTACCCTACCCTAACCCACTTTAACTATGTTAGGCTACCCTACACTAACAATAAGCCAGCCTAAGCAAACTAATTGTGAGGTTATGAAAACCTTGTCTAGGCCCTGCAAGTAGACCAACCCCTGACCTAGTAGAGAAGCGCAAACCATGAAGAAGATTTCCTCGATCGCAGTCGCCTGCACCACCCTGACACTGGCAAACCTTCCATTCCTTGCCTCCGCAAGTTCACCCTTGCATTCCCAATACCTCCCTCAACCGGTTGCGCAGGCACAAGCATGCGCCGACCCACACCAGGCACTACAGGGTGAACTCACTTGGGCAGTCAAGGAATCCTTCCTCTCATACATCAAGGGCCCAATCGCCAAAGGTTCCTGGGAAGTCAGTGGCGGAGCTCAATACACTGGCTCAGCGTTTACATTCTCCGTCTCCAATGGCACCACCGATTCCAAAGGTATCGGTAGCGCTCCATCCTCAGGAACTGTGACTTTTCATGGCCACGGCGGATTGCTGCGCAATGAATTCCAAAACCCAACGTTGGAATTCACAGGAACCAGCACGGCAAAACTCCTCATGCACGTCAGCGCACAAGATACGGAAGGTCGTCCTATCACCGGATTGGACGGACTGATTCACTTGGCCGATGTGAACTTCAGCCAAGCCATCACCGGCGGAGGAACATTCTCCGGAACCACCACACTCACATCTGCTGGTGCACGGGCATTCGGTGGATTCTACGAACCAGGCGAACGCCTCGCAGATATCCACCTCAACGTCACCGGTCAAGAATCCTGCGCTCCAAGGTCAACCCCAAATGCAACTGGGACTACCCCGTCCAACACCGGTACCCAACAATTCAACTTCAATACCGGCCACGCAGGACTCGATGCGCTCAACCTGCTCAACGCCTACCTTGTTTCCGGCACCTCAGCCATCGATAACACCCTCACACTCCATGCAAATATGCAACGGTTGCTCGGCAAACAGTCCACAGCAACGAGTCCATCTACAAATCAGGCAGCAAGCTCCCCTGGCGCAAATGCCAATACCCTAGGCGCCAACAGCCCTACAGCAAATCAGTCACCTGCCGTACCGAGCAACGGAAGCGGCACACAATCTGGCACCCCTCAAAGCACCAATACCGGAAGCCCTGCAGCTACCGCTACTCGCAATAGCACAACGTCACCAACACTCAAAAACACGACGGTGAACAATTCGGCAGCTGCAAATAGCGGGGCAAGCAATACCTGCACCGCTGTCCAACAGACGCAAATCGCCTGGGGGCTCAAGCAATCCTTCCGTTCCTATATCAGCGGGTCTATCGCGAAAGGCGGATGGGAAGGTCAAGGAGTGGGAGATTCCGGCAACGCCTTCATCTTCAATGGCGCCCAAGGCGCTGTCGATACCAACGCCAACACCGGAACCATCGGCACCACCGGCACGCTCCGCTTCTACGGACACAACGGAAAACTCGACCTTCGCATCAGCAACCTCACCGCAACGTTCAACGACAACAGCGGGCAACTCATCGCAGATGTCATTTCCTCGAATGTCGAAGGCGTATCCAAGAACTATGGCACCGTGGCTATCGGCGACATTCACTACAACGCACTCGAACTCAACGACAGCCAGATGAAAGGCACTGCAACCGTTACGCTCACAGCAGCCGGCGCTGATGCATTCGCAGGTTTCTACGAACCAGGCACGGAACTTGACCCAATTGCAGTGACAGCCAACCTCGGCGGAAGTAGCGACTGCGCAGCATCAACTACCAGCGCTACATCGGCATCCGACGGAACAGCGGCTCAGGCTGCCGGAACCGCATCAGCGCTGACCCAAGGAACCTCAGCCGCAGGCGCGAACGCTAACACCTCAACGTCAGCAAATGGCGTAATGGCAAACGCGTCTACTGCTTATGGCGACCAAGGTGGAGACGGCACCATCAACTTCCTCAACGAATCAGCCGACGGCAACGCTGGCATCAGCAACTCCGCCGCCAATTTCTCTACGAGCAACCTCAGCCCAGCCCAAATTATCGCCCTCGCAGCCGCTTTCGCAGCAACAGCAGGAGCCTGCCTCCGGCTGTCGTACAAGCGACCAACACAAAACAGCTAAGGCCAGAGACCACCATGAACAAAACCCAAACAACAGTCCTGGGCATATTCATCACCGGGAGTCTACTCCTAAGCGCATGTGGCACGGGCACCCAAACCACAGCCACAGACATTGCCAACCTTGCCCAAGAAACCTCATTCTCTGCGGCGGCCGAAGCGGCGTCGAATTGGGAAACGGTGGACCCGCGAACCATCAACGGGGTCACCAACGCCGCAACCATCGGTGACGTCACCCCAATCGCCGAGGAAGTTACTCCCCAACTCCCTGTTCAACTCACCGACGCAGACGGCCACAACGTCACCGTAACTGACGTCAGCCGCATCCTTCCACTTGATCTCTACGGCACCACCAGCCGCACCATCGCAGGACTGGGCCTACGCAACAACATCATCGGACGAACCGTCTCAAGTCAAGAACCAAGCCTCGCCGAACTCCCAGTTGTCACCCAAGGCGGACACAATATCAACGTCGAAGCAGTGCTCAACCTACGACCAACACTGGTCCTCGTTGATCACTCCATCGGCCCCGCTACAGCAATCGAGCAAATCCGAGACGCTGGCATCACCGTGGTGGTACTCAACCCCGATCGCCAACTCAACAACATCGGCACAGATATCACCACCATTGCTCGAGTTGTCGGACTCCCCGAAGAAGGCCAACAACTCGCCGAACGCGCCGAACGAGAGCGCGACCAAGCGATCCAAACTGTCGCCAATTTGGTGCCCGACGACCCCTTACGCCTCGCATTCGTCTACGCGCGAGGCACAGGTGGAGTGTTCTTCATCCTCGGACCAGACTCTGGAACAACCGACTTGTTCACCTCCGTCGGCGCTACCGATACCGCAGCTGGAACTGGCATCTCCGACATGACGCCGGCAACAGCTGAAGCACTGGTGAAACTCAACCCAGAAGTCATCGTCATGATGACCGGCGGATTGGAATCCACCGGCGGACTTGCGGGAATGCTCGCGAAACCGGGCGTGGCGGACACCACGGCAGGCCAAAACCAGCGAATCGTCGCCATCCCCGACAGCCAAGCACTCAGCTTCGGACCCCAAACCGGCGAAATGATCCTCGCATTTGCCCAAGCCCTATACACCCAATAGCGTGCCGCCACGAGCACGTTCAAACCCAACACCCATAACCTAGGAGAATTCATGAAGAAGTTCAGCCGCGCGCAACGCGCAACCCTAGCCATTGCAACCTGTGCAAGCATCGCATTCGGCGGTATCACGGCACCTATCGTGTTCGCCCAAGACACCGCTACAACGTGCGCGGACAACGAAGCAATCTACAGCGTATCCGCTGGCACCATTGACTGGAACGTTCGCACCTCATTCGTACGCTACATCCACTCCATGATCGCACGTGGCGGTACCAGCGTAAACGGGGTGGTAGAAACCGGAACCGGCCAAGACAAGACTTGGACATTCAGCGGCACCAGCGGCGAAGTAGGCAGTGATGCCGCCAATCAAACCATCACCTTCGGTACAGAAGGAAGCCTCCGATTCTTCGGACACGGCTCCGACGACGCAGGTTGGAAACTCGACCTCACCATGTCAAACCTTCGCCTCGAAGCTGTTGGTACCGAATTGACCATGATCGCCGACGTGGAGTCACGAGAATTCATCGACACAACCACACTCGGCGAAATGCAAACCTTCGACGACGTTCGCTTGGCAAGCTGGACCCTTGCAGCTCCAATCGAAACAACTAACGGAACAGCATCGTTCTCCAGCAACGGCGACGGACAGCTCACTGCAGAAGGTCTGCCGGCATTCGGTGGTTTCTATGACGCTGATAACGCAGCGGTCGCCCCAATTTCCGGCACCATCACCTTCGACCGCAGCTGCCCAGCCCCGGTCATTCCAGTGGGAACCCCGGAAATTACTGTAGACAAGGTAGAACTCTCCCCTGAGGGTGAACACATTGTGACCGTCACTGGCACCGGATTCCAAGACCCTTCAGTAGTAGGAACGCGACCACCTCTACTGGGCACTTCGGCGGGTGTCTATGTTGTGTTTGGCCGTTTCGCAGACCAATGGCAACCATCTACTGGCGCACCTAGCTCCAGCCGAGTCACCAGTGACATGAAATGGGCAGTCCCAGCAGAGAGCATGGGAGTGATTGGTGGACCAGCCCGAGGAGCCATTGAATTGCAGGAGGACGGATCCTTCACCGCTACGATCAAGGTCTCCAAGGAAGCGATCGACGCAAAGGCAGCTACCGGAAACTACGGCATCTACACCTATCCTGGTTCGGGTGCAGTACATGCGGCATGGGAAACCTACACTCCGATCACATTTACTCAGCCGGCTGAACCAACGACCACTGCACCGGAACCTACCACCTCTGCACCAGAGCCAACCACCTCTGCTCCAGAACCAACCACTAGCGCACCGGAGCCAACCACCTCTGCCCCAGAGCCAACCACTAGCGCACCAGAGCCAACCACCTCTGCCCCAGAGCCAACCACTTCTGCTCCGGAACCAACCACTAGCGCACCGGAGCCAACCACTTCTGCTCCGGAACCAACCACTAGCGCACCAGAGCCAACCACCTCTGCACCGGAACCAACCACTAGCGCTCCGGAACCAACCACTAGCGCACCAGAGCCAACCACCAGCGCACCGGAACCAACCACCACTGCTGCTCCGACCACTTCCGCTGAGGCGAGTTCCTCTATTCAAGGTTCCACCGGCGCTGAATCCAGTGCCAAGGGTTCCCTAGGAACGAATGACAAGAATTGGTTCCACATCCTCCTTGCCGTCCTTGGCATCGGCGGTGCATTGGGGCTCATCGGATGGCTGGTGTGGAATAACCCAGTCTTCGGCTTCGGTAGGTAGTACCGAACACCCCAAACGTTCAACCAATCTCGTAGCCTTTCAACAGCCCCGTTGAGGAAGAGTCCTTTACAATCGGACACTTCTTCGACGGGGCTAGTGTCATATGGGAAGAACTGCAGTGGAGACGGGGCAAAACAAAACGGGCGCCCAAACGGACGCCCGCAATGCAGTCAAGAATTACGCCGAGTACAACTTCCCCAAGTCCACGAAGACCTGCTGATTATGCAGAAACGCTTCACCGGCAGCATTCACCAATGCGTCGAGTTCATCATCCCCAAGAATCGCTTCCAACTTATCCAAGGACTCGCGGTAATGATCCTTGTATGGCTTGAGCTTTCCCAGTGAATCAAATTCATAGAATGTCAAGGCCTCAGGCGAAATCTGAAGGAGTCGCTCCATTTTCGAAGCGATTACTTGACCACCGGACAAGTCCCCAAGATAACGCACATAATGGTGCGCAATCATGGCCGGCGCATCTTGTTGATCAGCGATGCGCTCTAGCTCTTGAATATATGCCGCTGTGGCAGGCAATGGAGTTGGTTGCACGTTTCCGCCAAGCATTTGAACATCATGCTCAAGTCGCTGTGCGCGATCAAGCCTTCGGTCTGCGACATATTGCACGCAAGGATTGTCTTGAAAACTATCAAGAGCTTGTTCCATTGCACGATAGAACAGCAACGCTTGCTCCTGCAGCGCTATGAATGCTGGTACACCCAATAGACCTTCCATGAGATCCACGACGAATCTGGAGCTCTCTGCACGGTCATGTGCCTGTGCAGTTTCCATCCTCAGGCGTTGAGCTAGAGCAATTGTGTCTGAATGCTCCATTGTCTGTGTTGCTTCGCTCATCTTCGAACCCTCACTTTCCACAATCGTTGAGTAGCAATGTTCACTCTAAATCTCCTGAACATAGGTTAGCTTACCCTATATTAGCCTCAACTTACTAAAGTAAGGATAACTTAATATTTCTCCAGTGATTCTGAGCCCCTCACCCCTATTTCACGAAGCCTTCCGATTATCTAGCAAGGCCTAATCCAGCGCTCACCAGCAACTTCAATCACTTCAATATCCCACCCGTATACCTCGCTCAGTAATTCGCTGGTACAAACTTCATCCGGGGACCCCACTGCGACAACCTTTTGATCCGCAAGAAGTACCAATCGGTCACAATGCTTAGCCGCCGTCGCAAGATCATGAATCACCACCAATACCCCCTTTCCTTGTGCAGCTTGATTTCGCACAATGCGCATAGTCTTTTCGCTATACCCAATATCCATCGCTGCTGTAGGTTCATCAAGCAAAATGACTTGCGCATCCTGCACAATCACTCGAGCAAGCGCAGCGCGCGCCCGCTCACCACCAGACAACGTGGTGATTTCGCGTTCGGCATACGCACTCATCCCCACCAATCCAAGCGCCTCATCAATCCGCGCTTCATCGTTTACGTCATCACCCCAGGCACTTCTCCCCATTTGCACCACTTCTCGAACACGAAATGGAAACGCTACAGAGGTATCCTGCAGCATCACCGAGCGGATTTGCGCCGCACCTCGATCCCCCAAATCTGCATACGACGCCCCCGCCACAAGCACCTCCCCTTGGGCGGGAGGATAATCCCCTGCCAGCACATTCAACAGACTCGACTTGCCAGCACCATTTGGACCAATCAAGCCAACAACTTCACCAGGGTAAAGCTCAACATTCACCCCGCCAAGGATGAGCCGTCCCCCATGGAAAATATGAATATCTCGAGCTCCCAAGAGCGGAGCCTTGGCAGCTTTCACCTCTCCTACCTCACGCATAGTCATGCCCTCACTCCTGCTTGTCGAATAATGTTGCGCCGTAACAGCATCAAGAATGTCGGCCCTCCCACCAGGGCAGTGAAAATACCAATCGGCAATTCTGAGTACGCTATGAGATTTCTCGCAGCGAGATCCGCCACAGTAACCAACACTGCACCCCCGATCGCCGACAACGGCACAAGCCAACGATTCGAGGGCCCAATGGCCTGGCGAAGGATGTGCGGAACAATAAGACCGACGAAACCAATGATGCCCGCGAAACTCACCGCAGCTGCAGCCAGGGCCGTTGCCAAACAAATAATCAAAGGACGCAATGTATGCACTGGCACACCCGCATGCCGAGCAGCAGCTTCCCCAAGCGCAAGCACATCAAGCTGTTTCGCAATGCCAATCGCAATCGCGATACACACCACCGTTGGCACAGCAATGCTGGCGACCTGACTCCACTGTGCTCCATTCAATGAGCCCATCTGCCAGAAAATAATTTCTTCACGCGAACTGGTAGGTGCAAGATACACCAGAAAACTCATCGCAGCACCAGCAACAGCATTAATAGCAATGCCGGTAAGAATCAGCGTCAGCACGTGCACCTTTCCAGCAATGCGCGATAAACGGTACACCGCCAATGCAGTGATCACACCAGCAACGAATGCTGCAAAAGGCACAGTAGCCAGCCCAAGAAATCCCCACCCAAACACGATTGCAGCCGCAGCACCTACCCCTGCGCCACTCGTCACCCCAATGACACCAGGCTCCGCGAGAGGATTTCCCAAAAGTCCCTGCAACACCGTTCCAGCTACTGCTAGGGCCGCACCAACCAATAGCCCCAGCGCCAGACGTGGCAAGCGAATATTCCAAATCACACCATTCGCCAAGCCGCCGTCAGCATCTACCCCTCGGAATACCTCGGTCCATACCTCTCCAACCGAAATCCCAAACTGGCCGAGCGATAAGTTGCACAGCACACTCACCACTAAGGCCACCGCCAAAATGATGAGGGTGACCATGCGCCTGGTTTGAATGTTCGCCATATTCACAAGGAGTTAGCTTACCCTAGCCAACCCTTAGTTAGGTAACGCTACCCAAAATCACGCAGGGGTTATTCGCCGAAATCCAGGCCTACCTCTTCACCCCAGAACACCCTATCCACCACCCGGCGCGCCTTACGCGTCGCCTTCAAATATGCATCCAAGAATTCTTGCGATCGATCCGGCTGCCAACCCGCAGCAGCAGCCACAGCCCGTAGACCCTCTCCATGCGTAGGCAACTCATCTTTACGCTTACCCTTTACCAACACAATCGCGTTGCGTGCACGAGTGGCCGTCACCCAGGCGTCGTGAAGAATTGCAGCATCCTCCTCTTCAATGAACCCCGCCACAACCAGCTCTTTCAACACGCTCAACGTGGAGGTATTGCGCAACTCCATCGTCTCCGTACCGTGCATCATCATGAGCAATTGCACAGTCCACTCCACATCGGTCAACGCACCGCGTCCCAACTTTGTATGGGTATTCTTATCCGCACCCTTCGGCAAACGCTCAGCATCAACGCGCGCCTTGATGCGCCGCACCTCGTTGACCGTCGCCGCATCTGCACCACCAGGCGGGTAGCGGAACGCATCAATCATGTGCAAAAACGCGATACCCAAATCCTTATCGCCAGCGATCCACGTGGCACGCAGCAACGCCTGGAATTCCCACACCTCACCCCACTGCTCGTAGTACCGGCGATAACTCTCCAACGTCCGGACCGCAGCGCCGCTGCGCCCCTCCGGCCGCAAATCCATATCCACATCCAACGGCGGATCCTGCGAAGGTTTGCCCAATCGAGTACGCACGCGATCCACAATCCGAATAGCCCAGCGCACCGCTTCATGCTCATCCGAACCCTCTGTTGGCTCGCACACAAACATCACATCCGCATCCGAACCATACCCCAGCTCAGCACCACCCAAACGCCCCATGCCAATCACCGCAATCCGCGCTGGAGCATTCTCTGCTCGCCGGTCCTCCCACGCAGTGATCTCGGCCCGCAACGCTGCCTCCAAAACCGCGTTCCACACCCACGACAACGACTGGCAAACGTCCTCAATGTCCATGTACCCCAGGACATCAGCAATCGCAACACGTGCCAGCTCCGCCCGTCGCAAGCCGCGGGCAATAGCAATCGCCTTATCCGGATCAGCATGGCGCGAAGCTGCTGCAACCAGCGAATGCGTCACCACCGCGGGATCTTGCTCCATGAACTTCGGCCCCTGCGCACCATCCGACAACAACTTCACCGTGTCGATGGAATGCAACAGCAACTCCGAAATATATGGAGAGGTCCCCAGTAGGTGCATCAAGCGCTGGCCCACCACTCCCTCATCGCGAAGCAACCGCAAGAACCACTGACGGTCCCGGGCAGCTTCAGACAGCACTCGATAATTCAACAGGCCAGCATCCGGATCCACCGTTTGTGCCAACCAAGAAAGCAAAGGCGGAAGAATGATCGCCTGCAATTTTGCACTGCGCGAACCACCCGACGCCAACGCCTGCAGATGCTCATACGCACGCTCCGGATGGTGAAAACCAAGCACATGGAGCTGGCGCTTCGCCGCATCCGGCGACAACCGCACCACCTCAGCATCCAACGCCACCACCGACGCCAACACCGGACGATAAAACAGCTTCATGTGTAACTGTTGAATACTCAACGCAGTGGTCCGCACATCTGCTTCCAACTGCTGTGCATGGTTACGCTCGCCGCTCGGCACACGGCCACTCGTACGCGCCAACCACGTCAACGATTGCACGTCGGATTCCGGCGGCAACGTGTGCGTGCGTTTCAGCCGCTGCAACTGCAAGCGGTGCTCCAACAGCCGCATGAACTCATAATTCTCTACCAGCGTTTGGCCGTCTTCCCGCCCCACATAGCCGCCACGAACCAATGCGTCCAGCGACTCAATGGTGGATTGCGTGCGCAAGGATTCGTCAGTGCGCCCATGGACCATCTGCAACAATTGCACGGCAAATTCAACATCGCGCAATCCCCCGGGCCCCAGTTTCAGCTCCCGCGAGCGGATATGATCCGGCACATTCTCAATCACTCGACGCCGCATCGCCTGGACATCCGGCACAAAGTCTTCACGTTCCGCTGCAGTCCATACCTTCGGCGCCAACGCCGCCACATATTCCCGACCAAGCGCGATATCGCCAGTCATTGGGCGAGCCTTCAGCAACGCCTGGAACTCCCAGGTCTCCGCCCACTTGTCGTAGTAGGCCACATGAGAATCCAGCGTGCGAACCAACGCCCCTGACTTCCCCTCCGGGCGGAGTGCAGCGTCAACCTCGAAGAACACCCGACTACCAATATTGATAAACTCACTCGCCCAGCGAGTGGCCTTGGCATCGGCCGGCTCCGCCACAAAAATGACATCAACATCGGAAATGTAGTTCAGCTCTCGAGCGCCACACTTCCCCATAGCCACCACCGCCAAACGCGGCAGCACCTCATGCAATTTTGCGAGCGGCGTATCCTCGCCAAACACCTTCGCACAGGACACCGCCAACGCGGCTGTCAACGCCGCATCAGCAGCATCCGATAGCAGACCCGCAACCACAGAAAATGGCACATGCTCCGCCGAAGGATCCCCACCACGAGACACCGTCGTACCCGCCACATCCTGGGCAGCGATCCGCGCCAAAATCGTGCGATACGCCGAACGCATCGCCTGATCTGCCGCACTGCCTGTAACTTGCGCCCGATACACACGCTCACCAGCACCAGGCACCTCAAGCGCCTGCACACTTTCAAGCATAATGCGCAAAATCTCCGCTGAATCCGGCAACGGCTTAGCAAGCTGCTCCCAATCCGCCGGGTTCGCCACAATGTGGTCACCCAACAACGAGGAAGCTCCAAACAGCCCGAACAACCGCGCCCGGAACACCGCGTCATCCAGCAACCGCTGACGCAACACCGCACTACCCGGCTGGCCTCCCTCCCCAGGACCCGCCTCATCCAATGCCGCAACCAGCCGCACGACATTATTCAACGCCAGATCTGGATCGCCAACACTAGCTAACGCCCACAACAACGGCACATGCTCATCATCAACCCAACCAAGATTGAGCAAATCAGCCTGCGCATGCTCGCCCTGCAAACCCAGCACCCGATGCGAAGGAACCTTCGAACGAGACGAACGAGGAACACCAGCCGCATCAGGAACGCGACGCCAAAAATCCGACATTAGAACGCCAAATTAGAACGCAATTCCCACGGCGTGATCTGCTGCTGGTACTCGTGCCACTCCCGCCACTTATTGCGCAAGAAAAACTCAAAGACGTGCTCGCCCAGAGCATCAGCTACCAGCTCAGATTTCTCCATTTCCCGCAGCGCGGCGTCGAGATCAGTCGGCAAGTCACGGAAACCCGCAGCGATCCGCTCCCGGCGCGTCATGAGATTCACATCCTCTTCCGCAGGAGCAGGCAACTCATAGCCATCCGTCACACCCTTCAACCCAGCCGCCATCAACACAGCGAACGCCAAATATGGGTTACAAGCCGAATCAGGTGAACGTACCTCAATGCGACGCGACGACGTCTTACCTGGGGTATACATCGGCACACGAATCAACGCCGAACGGTTCGACGCGCCCCAAGCCGCAGCACGTGGCGCCTCATCACCAGCAGAAATACGCTTATATGAATTCACCCACTGATTCGTCACCGCCGTGATCTCCGGCGCATGGTGCAAAATTCCCGCCACGAAACTCTTCGCCGTCGCAGACAAGTTCATCTCATCATCCGGGTCATGGAACGCATTCTCATCCCCCTCAAACAACGACATGTGCGTGTGCATCGCGCTACCCGCATAATCCTTGAAAGGCTTCGGCATAAATGTCGCACGGACACCATTGTGCCGCGCCACCTGCTTCACCAAATACCGGAACGTCATAATGTTGTCCGCCATGCTCAGCGCATCCGCGAACCGCAAATCAATCTCCTGCTGACCCGGCGCAGTCTCATGGTGAGAAAACTCCACCGAAATACCCATCCGCTCCAGCGCAGAAATCGCATTCGCCCGGAACCCCGGCGCCTCATCGGTCACCGCCTGGTCAAAATAGCCACCATAGTCCGTAGGAATTGGCTCCTTGCCATCCGTTTCCACCGAACGAACCGTAAAGAACTCAATCTCCGGATGCACATAGGCAGTGAAACCCAGATCCGCAGCCGCATTCATCTGCCGACGAAGCACCTGACGCGGATCCGCCCACGACGGCTGCCCATCCGGGGTGACAATGTCACAGAACATGCGCGCCGACAATTGACCGTCCGTGGCGTCCGAAAACGGCAAAATCTGGAACGTCGACGGATCCGGCAAGGCAATGGTGTCCGATTCCGCCACACGAGAAAAGCCCTCAATCGCCGAACCATCGAAGCCAATCCCCTCCTCAAAAGCCCCTTCCAGCTCAGCTGGAACAACGGCCACCGACTTCAGGTAACCCTGGATGTCCGTGAACCAAAGACGCACAAAGCGAATGTCGCGTTCCTCAAGTGTGCGCAATACATATTCTTGTTGGCGATTCATACCTACCATCATAGAACTTGAAAGCCACCCCGGTTGTGCAGTCACCCGGATTTCGTGGCAATATCCTTGGCATGGCTAACTCCAGCAACACCCCCGCCGCCGCAACTGACCCACACGGATACCTTGTCCCAACCAAGCAAGTTCGGGTCACAGATCTGCAAGCCCGGAAACACAACGGCGGCGAACCATTCGCAATGCTCACCGCCTACGATTACTCCACGGCACGGGCCTTCGCGCAGGCGGGCGTAGAGGTGCTGCTGGTAGGAGATTCCGCCGCGAATGTGGTGTTTGGCTACTCCACGACCCAGCAGATCAGCATGGACGAGCTGTGCATGCTCGCCGCCGCAGTAGTGCGCGGCGCTGGAAACGCGCTCGTGGTTTTGGACTTGCCGTTTGGAACCTATGAAGCCTCCGATGAACAAGCAGTGAAATCCGCCGCGGAGATCATGCACCGTTCCGGTGGGCACATGGTGAAAATCGAAGGTGGCGTGCGTATCGCTCCACGCATCGCGGCACTGAAGGCTGCGGGGATTCCGGTGTGCGCCCACATTGGTTTCACACCGCAATCTGTGAATGCGCTGGGTGGGTTCAAGGTGCAGGGGCGCGGCGATGCGGCGCAAGCGCTCCTTGAGGACATGCGCGCGGTCGTTGCCGCTGGTGCGGACATGGTGCTGATGGAGATGGTGCCGGCCGCGTTGGCGCGCGACATCACCGCGGAATGTCCCGTCCCAACGATCGGCATTGGTGCTGGTCCAGATTGCGACGGTCAAGTGTTGGTGTGGCATGACATGGTGGCCTTCCCGGCTGATGGTCACCGACCGAAATTTGCCAAACAGTGGGCGCAGGTCGGGACGGATCTGACGCAGGCTGCAGCAGCATACAAGCGAGAAGTCGCGTCCCGTGCGTTCCCAGCAGAAGAACACTGTTTCTAACTCGCGCAATGCGGATATGCTG
This sequence comes from Corynebacterium sp., assembly GCA_041830435.1. Classification (GTDB taxonomy): domain Bacteria; phylum Actinomycetota; class Actinomycetes; order Mycobacteriales; family Mycobacteriaceae; genus Corynebacterium. The sequence continues at coordinate 1,365 of JBHAQQ010000162.1, read as the reverse complement.
CAGCGATTCGCCTAACCTCACCACCAGGGAATATTCGACGCCAACCCCTCCCGCACCGCAAGTGGCCGTGCGCATCGTAGAGCTATTGTCCGCCGAAGCGCGCCCAGAAGATGCGGCCCCGATGGCGGCCTATATGCGCAACCAATTTCCCTTCCTTGGCGTGCGAGCTGGCGCACGGCGTGCAGCCACCAAGGCTGTTATTCGCGAACTGAAGGCCGCCAATGATCGCCGTGTGCGGTGGGATGTGGTGGATGCGCTGATGGCGCAACCGTGGCGCGAGTGCCACCTCGTGGCCTGTGACTATGTAGTTGCCTGCCACCTTGAAATAGATGACCTACCCCACCTCAAGCACCTCGTGTGTACCAATAGTTGGTGGGATAGCGTCGATAGCGTGGTGAAGGCCATCGGTGCAATGATTCATCGGGAAGGGCAAGCCCGCACGATCATGGAGGCATGGGCAACCGACGCCAACGTATGGGTGTGCCGCACCGCAATCATTCACCAACTGGGGCTGAAAGCAGCCACGGACACGGCCCTGCTGGAAGACATCGTGGCTCTCACCGCAGATCCCCGACATCCGCACGCACAGAACTTCTTCATCCGTAAAGCTATCGGCTGGGCACTGCGCGAATACGCAAAAACGGACCCAGATTGGGTCCGAATGTGTGTCAGTCGACACCCAGAATTGTCACCACTGAGCGTCCGAGAAGCACTCAAAGGCAACCCAACCCGCTGAGGCAGATCAATGGCCTCAGATGCCGGGTGTCCTCATGAGTCCCTGCAGTTAGTCTTCCTCATCATAGGAATCAGCAGCTTCAGCACGCTGCCGGGCAATTTCCAACGCCCGGCGCGCTTCATCCGCGCTTCCATATGGACCCATCCGATTGCTCCAAGACTGCGTCTTTTCTTGAGACACTTCACCCGTTTCCGTGTTGTACCACCATTGTTCTTCGCTCATGCCACAGACTATACCCCGAAAAACCGTGCACTAGTCCGCAGGCCAAGCGAACCGGACCCGCCGTGCAACCGGGTCCGCCAAAATCAACGTCGCCTGCACCGTCTCCCCCAAAGCCAGCGCTTCCCCCTCCACCGTAGACACACAATCAGCCATCAATGGAGGATCCAACACAAACACCCGCTGCACCACCGCATCCTCCCGCTGTTTCGTACCTTCCAGCACCACCACCGAAAAATGATGCCCTACCCACGGCTGCAACACCTTCGCCTCCGTAAAACGCAAGCACGCCTTATCCACAGCACTCGCCAAAGCAGAAGAACGGGACATGCTCTCCACCACGGCGTCGAGATCCTCAACCACCCAAGCAGGAACCTCCACCCCAGCCGCGATCGACAGACAGATCTCCG
>JBHAQQ010000161.1:0-9762 GCA_041830435.1 Corynebacterium sp. | reverse complement strand
GGGTGCCACCGATGCCCATGGCGATATCCACGGAGCTCAGTGCGTCGTCTTGGGCTGCTGCTACGGCGCCTGCGACGTCGCCATCGCCAATGAGGCGTACCTTGGCGCCGGCTTCACGAATGTCACGAATCAGGTTGGCGTGGCGTGGGCGGTCCAGTACCACTACGGTGATGTTGCCTGGGCGGGTTCCCTTGGCCTTGGCTACCGCGTTGATGTTGTGTGCAACTGGGGCTTCGATATCGACCACACCAACAGCTTCAGGGCCGACTGCGAGTTTGTCCATGTAGAACACTGCGGATGGGTCGTACATGGATCCGCGTTCTGCGGCAGCGATGACGGAGATGGCATTGGGGCGGCCTTCTGCCATGAGGGTTGTGCCGTCGACTGGGTCTACGGCGATGTCTACGGCTGGGCCGGTGCCGGTGCCAACGTGTTCACCGTTGAAGAGCATTGGGGCTTCGTCTTTTTCACCTTCACCGATGACGACGATGCCGTCCATTTCGACAGTGTTAATGAGGGAGCGCATGGCATCGACTGCCGCTCCGTCGCCTGATTCTTTCTGTCCGCGGCCGACCCATTTGCCGGATGCGAGGGCTGCTGCTTCAGTGACGCGCACAAGTTCCATCGCCAAGTTGCGGTCTGGGGCTTGTGGGTTTGGGGACGCGACGTGGAACTCATTGTTTAGTTCGTTGTTCGGGGAAGTCATGGGGTTGAACTTTCTCTCGTCGGTTGTTGGCCTTGCTGTACGGACTCCATTGTTACATTTATCCCTTGATTGTGGGGAGAAAAGGTGGGGCGGTTTGGCAGAGTGCGTCATTTAGGGGGTGGCTTGGTCAGTTAAGGCATAATGAGGGACGTGCAGATTGAAAAGCCGCGTTTGTTCCAGTCCAGCAAAGATATCCTGATGACGTTGGGGGTGTTGCTCTTCGCGATGTTCTTGACGGTGGGGTTCACTGGTTTGTGTTCTTTTGATCCGGGGCCTGCGGATCGTTCAGGTCCTGTGCAGGAGATTGATAAGGACGCAATTTTGCAGATGGATGCGCGGGGCTTGGCGTTTCCGATTCGCAATCCGGACATGCCGGAGGGGTGGGTGCCGAATTCGGCCCGCCGAACGATGGTGGGGCAGTCGCCGTCCTCGTTGGTGGGGTGGGTTGTGAATGGTGAGCATTATATTTCGCTGACGCAGACCGACGCCGACTTCGATGATGCGATTGCTATTGGTGAGTTCCCTCGTGAGCAGTCTGGCTCGTTTGTCACGAATGGTGTGGAGTGGGTGCAGTTTACTGGGGAGGATGTGCGTCCGTTGTGGGTTGCTGACCTTGGCGATGTACGGTTGATGTTGGAGGGGATGGCGACGGTGGAGCAGATGGAGATTGCTGCTGAGGTGGTGTCGAAGACTGCGCCGATTGCGGATGCGGCGGATACTTCCGTTTCCGAGAATGAAGCGGGGGCGGATTCCTAACGGTCGCGCTGATTTGGGGTGCTGCGGCCTCTGAGGGTGCTGCTGTCTCCCTGGGTGCGGCTGTCTCTGTGGGTGCTGCAAAGCTCCCTGATTGCCTGGTGTTGTTGGGCAGGTCAGGGAGCTTTGTCCTTGGGGTGGGGTTATGTGAGGTATGCCGCGAGGTATTTGCCCGTGATGGAGGTGTCGTGGCTGATGAGTTCTTGCGGGCTGCAGGACGCTACTAGGGTACCTCCGGCTGATCCGGCTCCGGGACCGAGGTCGATGACGTGGTCTGCGTGGGCAACGACTGCGAGGTGATGTTCGACGCAGATGACGGTGTTGCCCCGGGCTACGAGGTCGTCGAGCAGTTCGAGGAGCTTGCGGATGTCGGCGAGGTGCAGGCCGGTTGTAGGTTCATCGAGGATGATGATGTCGGTGGTGGATTTCTTGTCCGCCATGTGGACAGCGAGCTTCAGGCGTTGACGTTCACCGCCGGACAAGGTGTTGAGGGGTTGTCCCAACGTGAGGTAGCCGAGTCCTACTGCGGTGAGGGTGTCGCAGATCTTTGCTGCTGCGGTGACTTTTTGCTCCGCGAAGAAGGTGTGTGCTTGGTCGGCGGGGAGTTCGAGTACGTCGGCGATGGATAGTTCGCCGAGGGTGTATTGGAGGACGTCTTCTGCGAATCGGCGGCCTTCGCATACTTCACACGGTACGTCTACTCCGCTCATGATGCCGAGTTCAACGTATACCACTCCAGCACCATTGCAATTTGGGCAGGCTCCTTCTGAGTTAGCGGAGAATAGTGCGGGTTTGACGTCGTTGGCTTTGGCGAATGCTTTGCGGATGGAATCCAGTGCTCCGGTGTAGGTCGCTGGGTTGGAACGACGGGATCCCTTGATGGTTGATTGATCGACCACGAGGGTTCGTCCGTCTGCGACTTCTGGCAAGTAGGAGAGGAGGGAGGATTTGCCGGATCCGGCGACACCGGTGAGGGTGCTAAGAACTCCGAGCGGAATGTCGACATCAATATCGCGGAGATTATTTCGGTTTGCACCGGTGATGCTGATATGGCCGGTAGGTTTGCGTGGGTTGGTGTTGAGCTCGACGGTATCAGCGAGGTGTTCACCGGTGAGGGTGCCGGATGTCTTCAGTCCTGCGAGGTCGCCGGTGTAGGTGATTTCGCCACCATTGCTGCCAGCTTTCGGTCCGAGGTCGATGACGTGATCGGCGATGGCGATGGCTTCTGGTTTGTGTTCGACAACGAGGACGGTGTTTCCTTTGTCTCGCAATTGCAGCAACAGTGTGTTCATGCGCTCAATGTCGTGCGGGTGCAGACCAGAGGTTGGTTCGTCGAAAACATAGGTAACGTCGGTCAGTGCTGATCCCAGGTGGCGGACCATTCGGGTGCGTTGTGCTTCACCGCCAGAGAGCGTGCCGCTTGGCCGTCCGAGCGTGAGATAGCCAAGTCCAATGGTGATGGCGGTTTCTACCGCATGGCTAATGGTTGCCACGAGTGGGGCCACGGTTGGGTCGGTGATGGTGGACAGCCATTGCGCGACGCTGGTGAGTTCCATATCGCATACGTCCGCGATGGACTTATCGTTGATCTTGGAGTTCCGGGCGTGTGCTGCCAGCCGTGTTCCGTGGCAGTCTGGGCAGGCAACGAATACAACGGCGGTGTCGACGAATTCCTTGATGTGCTTTTGGAGTGATTCAGGATCCTTAGCCAGCATTGAGTTGCGCATGCGTGGAAGGAGTCCTTGGTACGACATGTTGATGCCGTTGATTTTGACTTTTACATCGTCCAATTCGTAAAGCGCGTGGCGCTGTTCGGGTGTGAAATCTTTGACTGGGATGTCTGCGGGGTACAGCCCGGATTCGGCATAGGATTTCCATCCCCACGAATCAACTTTGTGTCCAGGGAGCAAAATGGCACCTTCGTTGAGGCTGAGCGATTCATCCACGACCGCCGTGGTGTCGATTTCCGTGGTGCGTCCTGTGCCTTCGCATGTTGGACACATGCCACCAGTACGTTCGAAGCGTTTGACTTCCTTCTTCCCATTCACGGTGATGGCACCTTGCGCTGACACCGATGGGATGTTGAATGAGTATGCCGCTGGACCACCTACGTGTGGTTCAGCAACACGAGAGAACAAGACTCGGAGCGAACCGGTGATGTCGGTTGCGGTACCAAAGGTGGAGCGTACATTTGCTGCCATTGGTTCTTGACCAACGACGATTGCTGCGGTGAGGCCCTCCAAATGATCTACGTCTGGCCGGGCGAGGGAGGGCATGAAGCCTTGCACAAAGCCTGGGTAGGTTTCGTTGATGAGACGCTGGGATTCAGCGGCAATGGTGGCGAACACCAGGGAGGATTTTCCGGATCCTGAAACACCCGTGAATACGGTGAGCTTGTGTTTTGGGATTTGTACGGAGATATTTTTGAGGTTGTTTTCGCGACCGCCGATGACGGTGATCCATTGCTGTGGATTGGAGTCGGTGAAGGTGGTGGCAGGGGAATTCATGTGAGGGGTCCTATTTCTATGTATGACTGGAGGAGTAGCCGTGGGCTCTGCGGGGTTCCTGGGGTCTGCGGAGTTCCTGGGGTATGCAGGAGGAGATTGAGGTGGTTTTGCTGGCGCTTCTGCTGGGGCTTTTGCTGGTGGGTTATGCGTCGGGCGTGGAAGCAAAATCGGCGTCAGCGCTTGCGGAACTAGCGTTTGCTGCGCTGCGTTTTGCAAGCGCTGTTTCAATTCTGGACGAGGCCCCATCGAGGTACTCTTCGCAATAGGCTGCGAGTTCTTCGCCGCGCTCCCAATAGTTCAATGATTCTTCCAGGCTCATCTGACCGAGTTCCAAAATTCGCACGATTTCCTTCAACTCATCGCGAGCTTGTTCATAGCTGAGTTCCTCGAGCGGGATGAATTTCTGGACTGATTGCTCCATGGTGGTTGTACCTTTCATGCTTGCTTGCGTCGTTCTGTTTGTTAAGGGTTGGTAGCGCTGAATTGGCTACGTGTCATCATTACTGTCAGGTTCTTCTTGTTCGGTCGGATGCATAGGGGAGCGCTGAGCCGCGATCGCAGCCGCGGTAATCGAACCATCGGCGATGCGTACTCGCAACTGGGATCCCGGCGGAGCCTCATCAACTGTGGTGACCACGTGAGCTGGACTTCCATCCCGTGGCTGTATCTGCACGATGGCATACCCGCGGGCCAATGTCTGCGCAGGGCCAAGCGCATTGACCTGCGCCTTCAGGGCTTGCACGTGATTTCTGAGCTCCCGCACGATCAGCCCCAACGCACGATCCTTGCGGTGTACCGCCTCGGTTAGGTCTTCACGTTGACGGTGAACCGCCAGTAGTGGATCGGCAAGCACCGGGCGTGATCGCAGCACCTGCACGTGCTGGCGTTCTTGAAGAACCCAACTTCGTAGTGCGTGTGCCTGGCGTTCACGCAGCTCGGCGAGCTGCTGTCGTTCCAATTGCACATCTGGTACCACTCGCTTGGCGGCGTCGGTTGGGGTGGCAGCGCGAAGATCCGCAACATGATCCAGCAGAGGATTATCCGGCTCATGCCCAATCGCGGACACCACAGGAGTGCTCAACCGCGACACGTGCCGAACCAACACTTCCTCAGAAAACGGCAACAGGTCCTCCACCGACCCACCGCCACGCGCGACGATAATGACATCAACCTCGGGATCAGCTTCCAACTCATCCAATGCCGCCACGATTTCCCCAACCGCCGTCACCCCCTGGACCGCAGTATTGATCACCCGAAATTGCACCTGTGGCCAGCGCTGCTGCGCCACCGCTAAGACATCGCGCTCCGCTGCCGAAGCGCGACCAGTGATCAACCCCACCTTGCGTGGCAAGAACGGCAACGGCCGCTTCAACCGGGGATCGAACAGGCCCTCCGCAGCCATCGCCTTCTTCAACATCTCAATCCGGGCCAGCAATTCACCCACACCAACCGGTCGAATCTCTTTCACCCACAGTGAGAACGACCCTCGATTGGCATAATAGGCAGGCTTGCCATATACCAACACGCGATCACCATTGCGAAGGGGAGTGGGCATCGACTGTGCTACCTGGGTAGGCAACGTGACCTGAACCGACGACTCATCCTGCACATCTCGCAAGGTGATATAGGACAACTTCCAGGTGGATTTGATATTTACCTGGGTGATTTGGCCTTCCACCCACACAAATCCCAGCCGTTCGATCCAGGCTTTCACTTTGGCGTTGAGGTGCGCCACTGGCCACGGATGCTGTTCTGAATTCGCCCCCTCAGCTACAGAAGCATTCGTTTCATTAGTCATAGCGATCATTGTAGAGGGCATACCCTACGCAGTGAGGAGGACGTGCGTATCTGCAGGTCAATTGAACCCCTGTTATGATGGAGCGCATGACTGCCCCAACCAATGTTGATGCTCCCGCAAAGAAGGTATTGCTTGCAGCTCCGCGTGGCTATTGTGCCGGTGTGGATCGTGCGGTGGAAACCGTGGAGAAAGCTCTTGAGAAGCACGGAGCTCCGTTGTACGTCCGCAAAGAAATCGTGCACAACAAGCACGTTGTCCGCACTTTTGAGGAACGGGGTGTGATCTTTGTTGACGAAACCACAGAGGTTCCTCGTGGATCGAATGTGGTGTTCTCAGCGCATGGTGTTGCGCCAAGTGTTCACGAAGAAGCGCGCCAACTGGAACTCACCACGTTCGACGCCACGTGCCCGCTGGTCACCAAGGTCCATCAAGAAGTTAAGCGTTTCGCGCGGCAGGGCTACCAAATTGTGCTCATTGGCCACCATGGTCATGAGGAAGTTGAAGGCACCGCCGGTGAGGCTCCGGACGTAGTCCACTTGGTTGATGGCAAGGCCGATGTTGACGCATTGGAATTCCCGGAAGGTACCAAGCTCATCTGGCTGTCGCAGACCACGCTGTCGGTTGATGAAACCATGCAAACCGTGCACTTGCTGCGGGAGAAGTTCCCTGACATTCAAGATCCACCAAGTGATGATATTTGCTATGCCACGCAAAACCGTCAGGTTGCAGTGAAGGCTATTGCACCGAAGGTGGAGTTGATGATCGTTGTTGGTTCCCAAAACTCTTCAAACTCGAAGCGTCTGGTGGAGGTCGCACTGCAACATGGAACCAAGGCATCGTACCTGGTGGACTATGCGAATCAGGTTGAGGATGCGTGGTTTGATGGTGTGACAAACGTAGGCGTGACATCTGGTGCATCCGTGCCGGAAATTTTGGTTCGCGGGGTACTTGAGCTCTTGGCGGAGAAGGGCTACACCGATGTGGAGGAAGTAACCACTGCTACGGAAGATTTGATTTTCTCCCTCCCACGTGAGCTGCGTCCAGCTCGGAACAAGAAATAGGTTCCATTCCTCGGCAAATAGCAGCAGATCGCCCGGACCAACGTATGTGGTCCGGGCGATCTGCTGTTGAAATAACGGAGAAGCTGTTGGGTCTTATTGTGCCTCGGTGGTTGGCAAGTCGCGGCGAATCATGGCCACCTGGTTGCGATTTTTCCGTTCTGCCATTGCTTGGCGTTGGCGCGTAATTTCTTGATACGCAACCTGCCGGGCAGTGTGGTCTTTGAACAACCGCCAACGCACAACAGCGACAATGGTGGCTAGCACGAAGGGGATAAACATCCACTTGAAGTACTGCACCGCTGGGTACATCATGTTGAGCACCAATGCACGCAAGCCGATGTCACCCAGGCCGGTTGGTGAACTGATCCAGCCCAGAAGAACCACACCGACAACGAAATACAGTGGCAAACTCACGACCGTCAGGAACAGGCCACGAGCCTCCACAATGAGTGTTACCAGCACCGCGGCGATCGCGTACAGCACAATAAAAGCCATAGGAATGGCACCAGTTCCCCAGCCCAGTACCACCCCGGTGAGAATGACTGCTGTCATGACCAACAGAGGTGCCCAAACCGGGAAAGGTGCATCCTTCACCGGTTTTGGTGGTCGCAGTTCGCGCCGCCGTGGACGTCGTTCAGCTTCATTCATGGGTTGTAATGATACTCCGGGTCGATCAAAACACAATCATAATTGTGCTTTTTTGCTTCCTAGCGATTGTTCTTCTGCTTATCGCTCTGCTTATCGCTCTGCTTGTCGAGCTGGGTTTCGCTCTGCTTGTCGAGCTGCGTTTCGCTCTGCTTGTCGAGCTGTTTGTCACCTGTCCGACGATTCTCAAACCATTCGAATGGAGCCTTCACATTGCCGGTGAGATTCTCCTTGAGATCATGCCAACGCTTAGCCGCTTGTTCATTTTGCTGGCCCGTGAGCGACCCGGCTCTGGTCACAAATTCAATCTCATCGGCTGTTCGTTCACCCGTCGCTAGATCGGTCATATCGCCGAGGTAACGCAAAATCACCATCAGCACGGCAACCACTGGAACTGCCAAGAATGCGCCCATGATATTGAACAACGTGCCACCCAGCGTAATGGACAGCAGGATCAGCACAGGGTGAACATTCATCGCCTTGGCCTGCAGCACCGGTTGCAGGATGTTCGACTCAAGCTGCTGCACAGCGATAATCAGGATCAACACCATCAACGCGTTCGTCGGTCCATTCGCAACCAGCGCAATGAGAACACTCAAGGCACCGGCTGCAAAAGCACCGATCATCGGGATGAAACCAGCGAAGAACGTCAGTACTGCAAGCGCACCTGCCAAAGGCACACCAAGAATCACCAAACCAATACCAATGAAGAACGCGTCAACAAAGGACACAATGGCCTGTGTACGAACAAAGCCGCCCAACGTGATCCACGAACGGGTGAGTGCCTCGGTCAGATGCCAGCCCACGCGGCGGCCCGTCACCCGACGCAGCGTTGGCAGGAACTTCTCGCCGTCCTTGAGGAAGAAGAAGGTCAACACCAGCACAATAACGAACGTGACTACTGCAGAAGCAGTGGCAGAACCAACCGCTGCAACTTCCGCCGCCAATTGGCCAGACCGTTCCTGCAGCCACGTCATGGCCTTATCAAGTCCATCGTTAAACTGACTTGCCTGGAGATTGATCGGTGGGCCCTGCAGCCAATCGCGAACCTGGCGAATACCTTCGTTGGCTTGCTTCGCCAGGTCGCGGGATTGGCTAACTGCCGAAGGAGCGATTGCCCAAAAGACTCCAATCACCGCACCAAAGAATCCCAGGATGGTGGTAATGACCGCGAGACTATTAGGTACCTTCAACTTTCGAAGGAAGCTCACCACTGGCCACAGGAAGGTGCAGACAATGATCGAAAGGATGATTGGCAACAGGCCGGACCACAATTTGCCAAACGCGTTCAGTGCCACATATCCGGCGCCAATGAGAATAATGAATCGCACGCACCAGCCCGTGAACCAACGCACACCCGTACCGATGACTTCAGCGCGATCGCGAAGCTCCGGGTTGAGGTCCTCATCAACTACCGAAATGGCGTGATCAACTGCAGTGGTTTCTGCCGCAGCAGCAGATTGCTCAATGTGGGAAGCTGCTTGTTGAGAATCCGCTGTCGCTTCTGAGGTAGGCGTATCCTGCTCTTCAGGCAATGGAAGTTGCGTTTCCGGGTCGAGTCGGCTGGAACCCGCAATGAAGTCGGCGAGATCCCGTCCGCCGACGCCATCATTGGGTTTTCCTTGTGGGGTATTACCATGGGGCGATTTGCTCATGGGGATATTATGCCTGAACATCGTGTCTCGCGTTAACGGCTACCGGCAGGCGATGCGGCGAAGCGCGCCGTGTGCCAACCAGGCCAACGATATCAACCACACCAACGTCAAAGCGGGCGTCGACCATCCCCTGGGAGGGGAAAGTCAACGCCCGCTTGGAAACTCAGGCTTAGGCTGTGCGGTGCAAGAGGGACTCGTTGTCCGTTCCTGGCGCCGTGCCAAGTTCACCAGCAGATTCGTCGTCGGTCTTGGTGAGTAGGGTGATGGAAACTACCAAACCACCCCAAATCACCACGATGAATACCACCATGAGCAGGATTGCGGTTGCAGTCATGTGGATTTCCTTTCGGTGTACGCAACAACTACGTGTGTTGCTGAATGGATGTTCGAGGGTTAGCTGGCGGTGCCGTTACCCAATGGATTTGGCTGTCCCTTTGCTCGGCCACCAACTGGCACGCCGTAGTCAGAAGAAGCCAGACCGTCGATAACTTGATTACCGCGGAATGCGATGAGCGGCATAATGATGGCGCACAGGATGATCAAGATCATGGACAACCAACCGTATGCAAAGATCTGCGATTGCGTGTAGCCCTCGTAAGGTTCCTTGATGAGGCTGATGATCTCGGTGATGAGCATG
>JBHAQQ010000160.1:0-3086 GCA_041830435.1 Corynebacterium sp. | reverse complement strand
GAATGCCGACAACTCCTTGTGCCAACATTTCTTCTTCAAGGCTGCGCTTGGCACGCCAGTTTGAAACTCGCTTGGAGAGGTCCCGGATCACCAATCCGGCAACCCAGATCTTGTTGTCGTAGGATTCATTGTCTTCATCATTCCAACCGGTGTTACCAATTTGTGGTGCCGTCGCAACCACGATCTGTTGATGGTATGAAGGGTCGGTCATGGTTTCTTGGTAGCCGGTCATTGCGGTTGTGAATACGGCTTCACCCAGGGTTGTGCCTTCGGCTCCAAATGCACGGCCTCGGAAAATTCGTCCGTCAGCCAAAACCAATGCTGCTGAAGTGCGGTTCATGTGTACATCCTCTTATTCGTTGAGTGCTCTAGGAAGAGTCTAACTGTTGCGATTACCGGGTCGTGCGTTAACCCGTTACGGCTTCTCCATCGCGGCAGGTCACCTTGCCGCGCAACAATGTGGTGCTTACCTTGACTGGCATTTCCATACCTTCGTACGGGGTATTGGAGGCCTTTGATGCGAATGCTTCACCTTCTGCGATCCAGGTTCGTTGCGTATCCACGACGCACAGGTTCGCCGGTTCACCTACTGCAATTGGCCTGCCGTGGCCAGGCAGTTTCGTAATTTGCGCTGGTCGCTCGGACATCACTCGAGCAACAAAACGCCAGTCCTGGTCACCATCGATCACGAAGAGTTTCGCGATGAGCGGTAGCGAAGTCTCCAGCCCCAACATTCCTGGACGTGCCTTGTCGAATTCGCAGCACTTGTCCTCGGAGCCGTGCGGAGCGTGGTCGGTTGCCACGCAGTCCACAATTCCGTCAATGAGCGCCTGGCGCAGCGCAAGGGTGTCTGCGGCTTCACGCAGTGGTGGATTGACTCGGTATACGCCATCGTAGGTTTCCAGCACTTCGTCGTGCAGCAGCAGGTGGTGTGGCGTGACTTCCGCTGTCAATGGAATGTCTTGGTCTTTTGCCCAGCGCAGCAATTCGACCGTTCCGGCGGTGGAGGCGTGGCAAATATGAATGCGGCCTCCGTAATCTCGTGCCATGATCGCATCTCGGGCAACGATGGATTCTTCAGCAACTCGTGGCCAACCTGTGAGTCCAAGTCGGGCGGCGGTTTCCCCTTCGTGGGCCACGGCGCCCTCGGTGAGGCGTGGATCTTCACAGTGTTGAGCGAGCAAAACGTCGAGGCCTCGCGCATATTCAATGGCGCGGCGCATGACGCGTGGATCATCGACGCACACTCCGTCATCGGAGAACATGCGTACCTTGGCATCGGACTGCGCCATCATGCCGAACTCCGTGAGTTCTTTTCCTTGTAGGCCCTTAGAGATGGAGCCGACCGGGTGCACATCGCAGAGGTTGGTCTGTTGGCCCTTGTACCACACGGTTTCGGCAATGGTGTGGTTATCCATCACTGGCTGGGTGTTCGCCATGGTGAACACCGCCGTGAAACCACCCTGAGCTGCAGCAGCCGAACCAGTGGCAATAGTTTCGGTGTCCTCGCGGCCTGGTTCCCGGAGATGGACATGCATATCCACGAGGCCAGGCAACAGAACCTGCCCCGTGAGGTCAATCGCCTCACCTGCAGTGTCCAGTCCAGTGCCGATTTCCGCGATTAGGCCATCTCGGATCAGCACATCCGTTGGCTCACCTTCGCCATACACCAGTACGCCTCGGAGCAGCACTTCGTTGTCAGCGCCGGTTGGCACTGGTGCCAGCGTTCCCGTCTCTGGGAAATCTTGCTGCGCGGAATCAATGTGTTGTGTTGTCATGATTACTTGAATTCCTTCCCTGCGTTCGTACCGGCGGCATGTGCTTCAGATTGTGTCCCTACAAGCAGCGTGAACAGCACAGCCATGCGGACATGCACACCAGCTGTCACCTGATTGAGCACCACGGATTGTGGATTGTCTGCTACATGGTCATTGATTTCCATGCCGCGCAGCATAGGGCCCGGGTGCATGATGATTGCATGATCTTGCAAGGATTCTTGCCGTGCACGGGACATTCCGTACCGCGTTGCATATTCGCGATGCGATGGGAAGAAACCTCCATGCATGCGTTCCTGTTGGACACGCAGCATCATCACTGCATCGGCATCTGTGATTTCCTGATCCATGTCGAAGGCCACCCGAACGCCCCACTGGTCAACTCCCATTGGGAGCAATGTTGGTGGGGCCACGAATACCACCTCAGCGCCCAATGCATTGAGCAGCTGGGCATTTGAGCGTGCCACACGAGAGTGCAAGATATCGCCGACGATGACGATTTTCTTGCCTGCAATGTCGCCAAGGTGATTTCGCATTGTAACTGCGTCAAGCAGGGCTTGCGTTGGGTGTTGGTGTGAGCCATCTCCGGCGTTGATCACCGCAGTATCTCCCAACCACTGCGAAACCTGCTTGGCTGCACCGCTTGATGGATGGCGCATCACAATGGCATCGGCACCATTAGCTTTCAACGTGAGGGCGGTGTCTTTAAGTGACTCCCCCTTCTTCACGGATGAGCCCGAGGCTGAAACATTGATGACGTCGGCTGACATCCACTTTCCGGCTGTTTCGAAGGAGGCCCGCGTACGCGTTGAATTTTCATAGAACATGGTGAAAATTGTTCGACCGCGCAAGGTCGGCAGCTTCTTTACTTCGCGGCCTTCCAGGGCTTCGCGGAATCGATCCGCTTCGTCCATGAGTTGCACGATTTCCGCGGTGCTCAGATCTTCAATGCTGAGTAGGTGCTTCATGGTTTCGCTGTTCCTTCCATTACCCCATCGGCTGGCTGGTGTTCACGGACCAGCGTGACTCCATCTTTGCCGTCCAATTCCTGCAATTCGACGACCACGTCTTCGGCCACGGCTGTAGGAATGTTCTTGCCAACATAGTCAGCGCGAATCGGCAACTGTCGATGGCCGCGGTCAATAAGTGTGGCTACCTGCACGATGTCTGCCCGCCCAAGGTCGCGCAATGCATCAAGCGCGGCACGAATAGAACGGCCGGAATACAACACATCATCAACCAAAATCACCACGCATCCGTCAATCCCTGGCTGCGGTACGTTTGTTGGCTGCAAGGCACGGTGCGTGGTGT
>JBHAQQ010000159.1:0-2919 GCA_041830435.1 Corynebacterium sp. | reverse complement strand
CGTTGATTCTATTCCCAGACTGTATTCCCCAGCACATTGCGAAGGCCCCAATAGGTGTGCCTGCTATCCCTGCACGGGTGCGTCCTGCGGTGCTGCGTCCTGCGGTGCTGCCTCCGGTGCCGCTGCGGTCTGCTCGGCGGGGCCGTTGACGAGGCTGCGAGGCTGAAGTTGCTTGTTCATCACCCGCTGATCGATGTTGCGGACGAGCGCTTCCATCGGTCCGCGTTGGAAGAAGATCTTCCAGACGGAACAGAACACCAGCAGCACTCCGACGGTGACCACGCCACCCCAGGTGAGTGTTTCCGGGAAGCCACTGCCGAAGCTCGACGAGCTGGACAGGGTGGACCAGTAGTCCGCTTTTCCTTGGTCGTAGGCGGCCCAGTCGGTGGCTTGTTTGACGAGTTCTTGGAATTGTTGGAAGTTCATTCGGAACGGATCATCCGTGACCATGCTCGACGCCACACCGGAACTCGAATCCCCACTAGCAGTGGAAGCCGTATCCACCGGGGTGGAACTTCCAAAGTCTGAGGCTTGGAAGAACCAGTTCATGCCCATGATCGGTGCCGCGGTGATGCCGTGGATGACATAGGCGGTGAGTGCCATGGAACCCATTGCTCGCAGTGGGTACAGGGCAGCGGCGATGAACCGCACGCGGCACAGCAACAGGCACAAACTGATGACAGCAATGGCGAACAAGGAACTGGCCAACACATCAATGATGCTGCCGGAGTGGGAGTGCACAGCCAAGTAATTATCGATAAACATTGCGCCGAGGGACTGTTCACCAGTCATATCGAAGCCCATGCCCGGAGCCATAACACCAGCAGAAATTGGCCCTGATCCGGAACTTCCCGAGGTGACATACTTGGAAGTACCGTCATAGATTCCGGAGAAGAATAGGGGTTCGAGTACGGCGTCGAATCCAAAATAGAAACCATTGCGGACAGCGATCCACAGGCCGGCAAGGGTGCCACCCACCACCAAACCAGCGACCTGCAGGCGTGTCGAATTGGTGAGCAGGCGGTGAATCAACACACCCAACGTGCCGTACGCCAACCATGCGAACAGTGGGTACACCCCGCCGAGATATTGGTAGCCGCCACCAGTTGCCGAGAAAAACGCTGCCGCGGGAGAACCAACCAACCAAAACACCACAAACGTGACCCAGAGCGTACGGGTACGCCAATAGGTGATGGGGAAGAGGAACAAGAAGATGAATGCGATGGTGGTGAGCACCACCGCAATGCCATTCGCCACGGCGGTGAGGGCGATGCCGATCGCGAAGATGATGGCGCCGCGCAGCAGCATCCGGGTGCGGGCGTCCTTCGCAGCTTGGCCGCCCAGCGGGATCGCCGGGGCCATGATGATCGACATGGACACACCAGCAAGTACCGCGAACAGGGCAGACGGATAGCCGTCGGTGAGCTGGTAGGTGTTCACATCCATGAAGCCGAGATGTGCGCCGATCATGCCGATGATGGCGAGGCCGCGGGCGGCATCAAACCCGGCGATGCGAGCTTTCCTAGCTTGGGTAACGTTGGCAATTTTCTCCATAAGGAAAACATATCCAATAAGGAGGGCGGTGGCAGCAAAATTGCGAACATTGCCGGGGCGGGGTGGGGGACGCGGGGTTGCGCTTAGGTGGCGGTGGCTTGGCTATACAACTGGAACAAGCGTTCAACGATGGCTGATTCTTCACATCCCGGTTCAAAACCGTATGCCTGCTCCACAGCGGCATCAAGTGCAGTGTGCGCGGCAGTGAGTTCTGGGTAGAGCCAGTCATTGTCCGGATCATAGAGGTCCGCCAACGTGGCACCATCAGCTAGATAAGGCTGCCGCGCGTCGATTACTGCCTGTGCAGCAGCCTCAATGCTAGCGCGTTGTGCCTCGGTGAAATCAGGGATGACGAGATTGTTGTACACGATGGTGTTCGCGTAGCTGTAATCGCTCTTCAGTCGTCCCGCCACTGAGCGCATCCACGCATTATGCACCCGCGACATGAGGATCCCGAACACAAACCGTGAATCTGTGGGGACGAAGAACAACTTGTTACCGGGAATCATGCCATTTTCCACGAACCCCATCGGGATGTACTTCCGCCGTTCGGAAGACACTACCGGAACACCGATGTACGTTCCGTCCCCCGAGTACCGAATTTCATCGAAGAGCCAAGGTGTTGCTGCTTTCTTTTGCGTTGCAACCTTTGAGGATTGTTCGCGCATATGTTTTACAGCGAGAACACGCTCCATGACGGCGGGCATGGATTTCAGGATTTGTGGAGTTGCTTCGACGAGCCATAGGCAATACCTCGTTTGCCCCTTGATAAAGTCTGCCCCCATTGAGAATGGTCGAATCCAACGGTCTGCTGTTGGCTCCTGTGCGAGGAACGCTTTGCGCTCAGCTCTGGTGAAGATGAGATTTCCGCCATCGGTCGGCTGATTCCCCCTAATCATTGCAGGCAGTCCGCTGATTGGTTGCGTCCGTCGCGCAACAAAAACGTCCGGTGCGTCCAAGAGATACCCATTGATATGGGAAGGGGAATCCACATGGCTCAGCTCGTGGCCCTCATACACAAAGAGTTGTTTTTGGGAGCGTTCTTCGTAACTGAAACCGACGATGACCACGTGCACCGCAGCTGGATCAGAGGAATCGGTCCGCCACATGAATGAACGGTGGGCAAAGTTGATGAACACCCCATTGCTCAACAGCGGCTCCCACAATGGCTGGACTTGTTGGCCCTGCACGATGGAGTTTGTAGAGACCAATCACGCGTGGATTGCAGTGCCCTGCATGAAGTCCGCGGCGAGCTTGTACCAGCAAGCAACATAATCCAGCAAGCCACCGGACTTTCCAAAAATATCTTGACGCTCAAGCTTTTGCTCAGCATTCAGCGTCGAATATCCAAGGAAAGGAGGATTG
>JBHAQQ010000158.1:0-12694 GCA_041830435.1 Corynebacterium sp. | reverse complement strand
GTAAAACGATTGTGATGGTGCTGCATGACTTGAATTTGGCTGCTCATTATTCGGATCAGCTCATTGCGATGCGGGAGGGGAAGATCTGTGTGGCTGGATCGCCAGCAGAGGTGGTGACGGAGGAGCATGTGGCGGAGATTTTTGGTATGCAATCTCGGGTCATTGCCGATCCGGTGAGCGGGAGTCCTCTGGTGATTCCCATTGGAAAATACTAGTGGGTTGAGCAGCTAAGGAGTTTGTGATGTCATTTTTGCCAATTGCTGCGACGGTGGTTGAGAATCGGGTGCTTTCGCCAAGTTTTCGGCGTATTACGTTGCGCGCGCCGGGTTGTGGTCCTGCGGTTCCGGTTCGTGATTTGCGGGTGAAACTGTTGGTCACTGAGGATCCAATTGTTGGTGATGGGGATTGGTATGCGTCGTTGTCTGCGCAGCAGAAGGCGGACTTGCGTACGTATTCCATTCGGTATCGGCGCGGTAGTGGTGCTGATGTGGAGGTGGATATTGATTTTGTGGAGCATGTTGGGGGGTTGGCGAGTGACTGGGCGCGGAATGCGCAGGTTGGTGATGGGGTGACGTTGATTGCTCCCGATGAGGATGATGATTCCGGGGTGGGGATTGAGTTTTGTCCGGGCGATGCGGAGCATGTGTGCTTGTTTGGCGATGAGACGGCAGCGCCGGCGATTGCCCGCATTTTGGAGGACTTGCCATCTCATGTGCGTGCTGAGGCTTGGGTTGAGGTCGCGACTGCGGCTGATGCATTGGAGGTGGCGGTTCCTGCGAAGAGTTCGTTGCGGTGGTTGGCGCGGGAAGGGCGGCCGCGGGGTTCGTTGTTGGGGCAGGCGTTTGCTGCGTCGTTGGGGTTGGAGCAGGACGAGGCGGTGGTGGCGTATCAGGCCGGGGCCGATGGTGCTGGGGCCGATGATGCGGTGGTGACTGACGGGGACTTGGTGTGGGAAACCCCGCTGTATTCGGCGGTTGGGGAGGAGGTTGATGGGGCGTTGCCGGTTGATCGGTATTGGTGGATCGCTGGGGAGTCGCGCATGGTCACAGGGATGCGACGCCTGGCTGTCAACGAAGCAGGCATTCCACGGCATCAGGTGTCGTTCATGGGGTATTGGCGGCAAACCTGATTGCCGATGGGGGACGCCAGCTGACGTAGAATCATAGACATGTCTACAACCCGCGTGTACTTGGATCATGCTGCTACCGCTCCGATGCGTCAAGAGGCCCTGGATGCGTTTGTGGAGGCTTCCGGATTGTTGAATCCGGCTGGACAGTATGCCAGTGGGCGGGCTGCGCGTGCGGTGGTGGAACAGGCACGTGAGGATATTGCCCGTGTGTTGGGTGCTGATCCGGTGGAGGTTGTGTTCACGGGTTCCGGCACGGAGGCGAACAATATTGCGGTGGTGGGTTTGGCGCTGGGGAGCCGCAAGCAGGATCCTCGTCGCAATGTGGTGGTTGCCGCAGGTTTTGAGCATCCCTCGGTGCTGGAGTCGGTGAAGTTTCTGACGGATCTGGGGTTTACACATCGAGACATCCCGGTTGATGCTCAGGGGCGGATTGATGCGAACGATCCGGGTTGGGTTGAGCCGGCACTCCTTGATACCGGAACCTCGGCGGAAATTGCGGTTGCTACCTGCATGTGGGCGAACAATGAAACGGGCGCTATCCAGCCCATTGAAGCTTTGGCGCAGCGGTGTACCCAGGCGGACCGTCCGGTGCCGTTGCATGTGGATGCAGTGCAGGTGGCTGGGTATGTGCCGATTGATTTCCACCACCTTGGCGTGGCCACGATGGCCATGAGTGCCCATAAATTTGGCGGCCCGAAGTCTGCGGGCATTTTGCTCGCTCGGCGTGATGCGTCGCTGCTGAGCCCGGTTCGGGGTGGTGGCCAGGAACGTGGATTGCGTTCCGGCACGGTCAATCCTGCCCAGGCTGCGGCCACCGCTGCTGCATTGAACGCTGCGGTTGCGGAGCGCGATAAGGAAGTTGCTCGAATTTCGCGGCTGCGCGATGCACTGTTGGAGCAAGTGTTGCAGATTCCGGATGCGCGCGTGTGGACCTCGGAACCTGCATTACCGGGACACTTGCATGTGAGCTTTCCAGGAGCAGAGGGCGATAGCCTCATTATGTTGTTGGATGCGGCGGGCTTTGATGCCTCTACGGGCTCGGCATGTAGCGCCGGAGTGAATCGCGCCAGCCATGTGTTGCAAGCTATGGGGGTGGATACAACGGTGGCTCGCGGCGCGCTGCGGATTACCCTTGGTTCGGCGAATACTGACCGTGACGTCGCGGCGTTGAGTGCGGTGCTGCCGAAGATTGTGGAACAGGCACGTACTGCTGGCATGGCGATCTAGCGCGGAGTACCTGGGTCAACACACTTGGCTTGGACGGGGTAGAGTGGACGCATTATGCGAGTAGTGGCAGCAATGAGTGGCGGAGTGGATTCCGCAGTAGCAGCAGCACGGGCATTGGCCGAAGGCCATGACGTCATCGGAGTGCATTTGGCACTTTCCCAATCTCCCGAAGCGGTGCGTGCAGGATCGCGCGGGTGTTGCAGTTTGGAAGATTCGGCGGATGCGCGTCGCGTGTGTGACAAGCTGGGCATCCCATTTTATGTGTGGGATTTCTCGGATCGTTTCAAAGCGGATGTCATTGACGATTTTGTTGATTCCTACGCCATTGGCGAAACACCTAACCCGTGTTTGCGTTGCAATGAAAAGATCAAGTTTGAGGCGTTGTTGGATCGCAGTATCGCATTGGGTTTCGACGCCGTCGTCACCGGACATTACGCCCGCCTGGAAGACGGAGTGATGCGTCGTGGTGTGGATGCGAACAAAGACCAGTCCTATGTGCTGGGGGTGCTCACTGATGAGCAACTTGCGCATTGCATGTTCCCCGTCGGCGATACAGAAAAGCCACACATCCGCGAAGAAGCCGCATCCTTGGGTTTTGGTGTGGCAAACAAGCCAGATAGTCACGATATTTGCTTCATCCCAGATGGGAAGACGCAAGTGTTTCTCGGCAAGCACATCGGTCTGCGCCCAGGTGTGGTGAAAAATCAACGAGGCGAAGTCGTTTCTGAACACGACGGTGTGTATGGCTTCACCATTGGCCAACGCAAAGGACTCGGCATGATGGGGCCTGCCAAGGACGGAAAGCCACGGTATGTGACCGACATTGATGCGGCAACTGGTACCGTCACGATTGGGCGTCGAGAGGATTTGCGCGTCGGCACCATCGTTGCGGACCGATTGAAGCGGCTCGATCCGGCAACTCACGGCACCGAATTCCAGTGTGAAGTGCAGGTGCGGGCACACGGGGGAGTAGTGCCAGCGATAGCCCGCCTGCTGGAAGATCCGGACCAGGTCACACCTGCCGGCAGGGTCAAGCGAGAAGATGAACTGCCTTGGGTTGTAGAGCTGGAATTGCTGGAACCACTCGAGGGTGTCGCCCGCGGGCAATCAGCGGTGGTGTACCAACCGGATCCGCAGGGCGACATCTTGTTGGGTTCTGGAACAATTCGCGAGACCCGGCCGTGGACGACATAGTCCCCAACGACACAACCGACGAGCGTTTCGTGCGGACCCGATTCGGATGCTGGGAAAACAGTATTACGAATCACACCGACATCCGTGCAGCCTGGATCTCTGCCCTCCAGCGCAGTGTGGATGTGATCGAAGACCTCGGCACCTCGCTACCGGTTTCTTGGATTCGCCTCCAAGGCGGTGGCCACATCCCAGCGGGCACATCGCTGCTGACCACCACCATGGCTCAAGCTCAGCTTCCATTTCGAAGGAATCCTCGAGGGTGGGAACTTTCGCGGCACCCGTCCCTGGAGTCGCGCCGGGCAACGGGGCTGAACCGTCATGTGTGGGATGTGGCTGAGGAGCTGGTTCCAGGCAAGGCTGAGCGTGTGATGGTGCCGGTGATGGGTCCGTGGAGTGTGGGCGCGAGTGTGGAGTGGCAAGGCCATGCCATCCTGCGGGACCGTCCCGCGTTTCGAGATATGGCGTTGACGCTGGGGTATGCCGTCAGCGATTGGGTAACTGATCTGGCCAAGCTGTGCGGAGGCGCAGAACAGGTAGTAGTGAATGTGCATGAACCAATGTTGCCGCAGGTACTCGATGGATTAGCTGGGGCAACACCATGGTTTGATTTGCCGCCAGTGGATCCAGAGCATATTCGTGGGGTGTGGATGCGTATGGTGGCAGCGTTGCCGGCGGGCACGCATGTGGTGTTGCATGCACCATCGACGCAGCCAACTGTTTTGCGGCGATGCGTGGAACCCGGGGATGTGGATCGCATCGTGGTGCAGGATGTTACGAGCATGCACCTGGCAATTGCGCCAGCAAACATCACTGCGGAGAAGGACGCTGTTGGGCAATGGTTGGGTGCTGGTCAGCCGATTGGGTGGCAACCGGCCTTAGGACGGAACGATTCTCCGGAATCCATTGCACGCGCGGTGCTGCGCCAATGGAAGGAGTGGCGATTGGACGCTGCGGGATTGCCACACCTCGTGGATCTCGTGGTTGAAGAAGCGCACCGGACGGTGGCGGAGGCAGCGGAAGCCGCAGCGCTCATCCGACGAGCAGGTGCGTTGTTGTGGCACAACTAGCGTGTTCCCGGAGGGTTAGCTGAATTGTTCGGGGCCGAGGTCCAACAACTGGATGAATTGTGCTTCGTCCAGTACCTTCACACCAAGGTCTTGTGCTTTGGTGAGCTTGGATCCAGCCTTCTCTCCAGCAACCAGAAAGTCGGTGTTTTTGGAGACACTGCCTGCGGCTTTGCCGCCACGTGCCTCGATTGCTTCTTTGGCGCCGTTGCGATCGAAGTGTTCCAGCGTGCCAGTGACCACAATGGATAAGCCAGCCAGCAAGTCAGAGTTACCAGCAGAACCTTCGGCGCTTTCCTCTACTGGGTCGTTTTCCATACGCACCCCTGCTGCGGCCCAGGAATCTACGATTTCTGTATGCCAAGGATCTTCAAACCATTGCTGGACGGATGCGGCGATGACTTGCCCCACACCCTCAAGTTCTGCCATGTCTTCCGTGGAGGACTGGCGGAGCGCCGGGATTGAACCATAATGTTTCGCAAGGGCCTTTGCTGCGGTTGGGCCAACGTGCCGGATGGATAGTGCGACGAGAACGCGCCATAAGTCGGTACGTTTCGCTTCCTCAAGTTTGGCCAGGAGGGTGTGGCCGGATTTGTTCAAGTCCCCTTTGGTGGTGGAGTATGCGCGCGTCTTCCGCAAGTCTTCGGCGGTGAGCGCGAAGAGTTGCGATTCGTCGGTGAGTACCCCGGATTGCACCAGGTCATTTGCGGCACGCTCGCCCAAGGCGTCGATATCGAATGCCCCGCGGCCGGCGAGGTACGTCACGCGGGTGCGCAGTTGGCCGGGGCAGGAACGACGATTCGGGCACCGCCAGTCCACGTCACCAAGCTTTGCTGGGGCAAGCGCCGTTCCACACTCTGGGCACAGCGAGGAAAAGACATACGGCAGCTCGTTGCCGTTGCGGAGGTCCTCAACTGGTCCGAGTACCTCGGGAATAACTTCTCCCGCTTTGCGGATCATGATGGTATCGCCCAGTTTCACACCCTTACGATGTGCCTCGCTGGGATTGTGCAACGTTGCCATGGCCACCGTAGAACCAGCCACGTATACAGGTTCCATTACCGCATATGGGGTGATCCTGCCGGTCCTACCCACACCGACGCGGATATTGTGCAGGCGAGTCATGGCCTCTTCTGGTGGGTATTTGAAAGCAATCGCCCAACGGGGAGCCCGGGAAGTGGTGCCCAATTCCTCCTGCTCAGCAAAGCTATTGACTTTAACAACCAAGCCATCCATTTCATAGGCAGCTTCATGCCGGTGGTTGCCCCAATGTTGCATTGCTTTGACTACGTCTTCAGGGCTGGTCACTAGCTGTGTGTAGGGACTGACGGGCAATCCCCATTGGGCTAGTGCTTGATAGGCTTCCCACTGCGTTGATGGTTGAAAGCCTTCGCTGGCGCCAATGCCATGGCAAATGAGTCGTAGTGGCCGCTTTGCGGTGTCGGCTGCGTGCTTCTGTCGCATTGCGCCGGCTGCTGCATTGCGGGGATTGGCGAAGAGTTTCGCGCCGGCGAGCTGCCGTTGCTCGTTCATCGTGGTGAAGTCTTCAACGGTGATATAGATTTCGCCACGTACCTCAAGCAGTGGCGGGATGTTGTCCCCTTGCAGGCGTTGCGGGATATCGCGGAGCGTTCGGGCATTGTGGGTAATGTCTTCACCAGTGGTGCCGTCGCCGCGAGTGAGTGCCCGCTCGAGGGCACCATCGCGATACAACAGATTGATCGACGCCCCATCGATTTTCAATTCGGTGAGATATTCCTTGGAAGGGACCTTGTCGAGCCAACCGCGCAATTCTGCTTCGTTGAAGACATTGTCGAGAGAGAGCATTGGTTCGAGGTGGGCGACGTTTGCAAATGCTGAATCCGTTGCCGGCGCTGGAGCGACTTGTTGGGTTGGGGATACTCCCACTACCACGTCAGGGTGTTCGCGTTCCAGGGCGATGAGTTCTTGGAGGAGGGCGTCGAATGCTGCATCGCTGATGATCGGTTCACCGTAGTAGTAGCGGTTGCGGTGCTCTGTGATTTCCTGGGCGAGGGCTTTCCAACGCTGAGCTGGGTTGGCAGATTGCGCTTGAGGCTCCTCCTGCGATGGAACAGAGGGAAGGGATGGAGCAGGGGAGGGATCAGCAGGGGATTGGGACGAACCCGTGGATGCCGCGGTAGTTGAAGGGGACTGTTCACTCACGAGTGCCAGTGTAGTACCCATAGGTCTCATACGGATGTTGGTGAATGCGCTAGGGTGGTTGAACTGCTATGAAAGTATCTGCAGAATTTGTGTTTGCGCATAAAAATAGGCGTGTTGGTGATCACGTCGGGTGCGAGGCTGCGTCACAGGCAGGGGTGTAGGTGTTCACGGGTTTTATAGCTACTTTTCGCGATTTGCTGGTTCGTGTACTGGGCTTTTCGGGATTTGGTTATGGAACTATGAGGGGCACGGGTGTGTCGAGTGTGGGTGTGCGTTTGCGCTGAAGCTTGCTTGCATTGTTCTTGCACGACAAGTTGAACCAATGCGCGTCAGTTGAGAGCAGCTGGAGCCGCATTGTATGAAATCCGGAAGGAAACCCTCACTATGATGTTTTTTGATGCTTTGACCCTGCAGGCTAACGCTTTCTTGTTTGGCGACGATATGGCGTTGTCGATCCCAGTTGATAACTCTGCTCGCATTGCAGATGACATGTTGATCTAGTTCGATCGTCAAGTTCGTACCCGCTCGCTGCTGTTGGCAGTGGGCGGGTTTCGTATAGTGTCCATAATCCAGTCACTTGCTTCTTGACTCTATTTTCCTGCCTCCATTGGTTTCTTGTTGTTGTTCTTTGTCGCACTTTTCCTTTCTTCACCTTTCCAAAGCAAGTTGCTGTGAAACGCTCAGCGTTCGAGGGGTGGGTGGCGTGTCGGAGGGATGGATGCTAGCCGCTTTAACCTTGTAGCTAATTTGATGATTAGTGATTATTAAGTCAAAACTCAGACATTAGCAGGATTAGAGTAGAATATTTGCTACTGCGTAAATGGTCATTTACATGTGCAATGTTGTGGATTGTTCACCAATTCTGTGCCATAATTACAGGCATGTTGAGCGAAAGACTGAGAAATGGATTAATGGCCGGAGCGCTGTTGATGCCAACTCTTGGCGTTCCTGCAGCTCTCGCTCAAGATGTGGCTTTGCCGCAAGATAACTCCACTGGCACTGTTGTAGCAGCAGAAGCGGCGGTAGGGGGATCGCCAAATGACCTTGCGGACTTTTTCCTTGCAGGCACACAGGGGGGCAGTGAAGCAAAGTCGGCAGTAGATTTCCGATCTGCAGATTGGCGCGCGCCGAAATTCTTCGGTTTGCAAGAAGTGCATGTCGCAGCTTCCAGCTTGATTGATCTGCAAGGACCAGAATTTTTCCCAGCAGCAGTTGACTATGAAGACGGTGGCTTGACAGACGCGGTGGAGCTGCTGAGCGACAATGTGGCGCAGGGGGTTCCTGGTGATTACCAGCGTCAATATCAGGTGATTGATAGTCACGGAAATGTTACAGAACACGTTGTACATTTCACGATCTACAGTGATGCTGATTGGGAAACCTACAAGCAAGATTTTGCAAAACAGCACTTCGAGCTTGACGCAGATACAGCGCTCGTCGCGTACCGTACGCCAGAAGACCGTGTCACCACGTGGGATCTCGATACGTTGGACTACGCTCAAGCAAACCTCACCGAGGAAGACTTGCAGAATCGTCCGGCAAACAAGGAATTGAAAGCACAAGCAGTATTTGCTTTCCAACAGCTTGATATCGCCGCTCGGCAACCGTACGTGAGCTTGTACAACACCATTCTCCGTGGTGGTCTCCCAACGATCACCGTTGCAGATACGACAGTGGTGATCCCTTCTGCAACCTCCACGCCAACGTTTGATCCGTCATGGGTAGCAGTCCACGACAATGAAGACGGCGCATATGCAAACGGCAATGTGCCTGTGACCGAGGAACAGCTCACGCTCAGCCCAGCAATTGAAGACTGGACCATTGGCGAGAACCTCGTCACCTTCACCTACGTTGATGCCGAAGGTAATCAAGCGTCAACGAAGGCAATCATGACGGTCGAAATTGCTCCGGCTCCGCTTCCAATCGAAGAGGAGCAAGCTGCAGAGATTCCAACCATCCCTGCTGACCAAGGCAGTGTCCTCGAACCTCAGGTGGAGGAAGAGCCTGAAGCTCCAGAACGTCCTGAACCAGCACAAGTTGACAATGAACCTGTCGAGCAGACGGCACCGCAGCCTCCAGTGCAACCAAGCGCTCCAGCTGATATTGCGCCATCGCAACCAGCGCCAGCTGTTTCTGCACCAACTATCGAACTGGTATCCATGGTAGAAACCGCCGAGGGTATCGTGATCAACGCCCCAGTTCCGGTGAGCGAGACCACTGGCGAAAATCCTGCTGGCGACACTGCCGAAGCTAAAGAGCAAGCTGTTGATCAACCCGCGGCTGACCAACCTGCTGATGCAACGTCCCCTGGAGACTACGTCGTTGCAGACGAAGTGGCCTTGGAACCAAACAATCCAACCGCATTCCTTGGAGTAATTGGAGCCTTGGCTATCGTAGGCTTGGCAATGGCAGTCGGCCCAGGCTTGATGCAACTGCTCCGCAAACCCTAAGTAAACAATGCGTGAGCACGGCACCCAAAGCGCGCAGTAATTCGAACACCTCAACAGGCTTCACCGATCGGTGAAGCCTGTGCGTTATAAAGTGGACACATGACAACCAAGGCCCAACTGTCTCAACAACATTTCGACCCCAGCAAAATGCTCAGCTTTGACCTGGAAACCACAGGAGTCAATCCCCGCGAGGCAAAGATCGTCACCAGCGCACTCATCCGCATTCAAGGGAAAGAACGCAACGACCTAGAACTCCTCGCAGACCCAGGGGTAGAAATTCCAGCAGCGGCCAGTGAAGTACATGGCATCACCACAGAGTACGCGAGAGAACACGGGCGGCCACACCAAGAAGTGCTGCAGGAAACCATCGACCGCATTCGTCAAGGATGGGCAGAAGGCGCAGCCCTCATCGTCTTCAATGCAGCATACGACCTCACCGTATTGCGCTCCCTCGATCCAACATTCACTATCGACGGACTCGTCATCGACCCGTATGTCATCGACAAAGAAAAGGACAAATTCCGGAAAGGGAAACGCAAACTCGAAAACGTATGTGAACACTACGGCGTACCCCTGGACAATGCACATGAAGCGACAGCTGATGCAGTAGCCGCAGCACGTGTGGCCTGGAAACTCACACGCAACTTCCCAGAACTCCTCGACATGGACACTGCCGAACTCATGCATGCCCAAGCAACTTGGCACTACCAAGCCCAAAGTAGCCTCGAAGAATACCTTCGGCAACGGGACCCCAACATCGTTGTGAACAAGGACTGGCCAGTGGCACAATAAGACCCACAACACGGCACCAAACCAGGCAACGGAAAACCCCTTGCCGATGCACACACCAACAGTACAGCAGGTATAGAGTAAGACCATGGTTCACAGCGCACCGACACCCACACCTTCAGCAGGACATGCCCAATCTGAGGCAGCTACGTATAGCGGTGCGGACTACCTAAAATTCATTGTTTCCGCTCCCGTATATCGCGCCGCAGTGCAAACCCCACTGGAGACGATGACCACATTGTCCACGCGGCTGAAAAACAACATCCTGCTGAAGCGGGAAGACCTCCAGCCTGTTCACTCCTTTAAGATCCGCGGAGCCTTCAACAAGATGGCGCAACTCAGCGCCGAACAGCGCGCCGCAGGAGTAGTCGCAGCATCAGCAGGTAACCACGCTCAAGGAGTAGCCCTATCCGGAAGGGAACTCGGCATCCGCACCATCATCGTGATGCCAGTGACCACCCCAAGTATCAAAGTCAACGCGGTACAAGGGTTCGGTGGGGAAGTACTCCTCCACGGCGCAAATTTCGATGAAGCAAAAGCCAAAGCCATCGAACTCTCCGAACGTGACGGAATGGTATTCGTCGCCCCATTCGATGACCCTGCAGTCATCGCCGGACAGGGCACCATCGGCCTGGAACTTTTTCAAGCAAAGCCAACGATGGATCGCGTGTTTGTACCCGTTGGAGGTGGTGGCATCGCAGCTGGCGTCGCCGTGCTCCTCAAACAACTCAACCCAAACATCAAAGTCATTGGTGTCGAACCAACAGAATCAGCGTGCCTGGCAGAAGCCCTGAAGGCTAACAAACCGGTCGCACTCTCTCACGTCAGCCTGTTTGCGGAGGGCGTGGCCGTCAAACAAATTGGTGAGGAAACATTCCGTCTCTGCCGGGAATACCTCGACGACGTAGTGACAGTCAGTTCCGATGAGATCTCCGCAGCGATCAAAGACATCTACGATGACACCCGAGCCATCGCCGAACCCGCCGGCGGAGTATCCCTAGCAGGCCTGAAGCGATACGCAGCCGACCACCACATTGAAGGTGAAACGCTCATTGCAATCCTCTCCGGCGCGAACATGAACTTCCACTCACTGCGATACGTATCCGAGCGCGCAGAAATTGGCGAAGGAGGCGAAGGAATCTTCGGAGTGACCATTCCCGAAGTTGAAGGATCCTTCCTCCGCTTCTGCACCATCCTCGGTGGCAGGTCCGTTACAGAATTTTCCTACCGCGTAGGCCACCGTGACGCCGAAAAACCAGCATGCATTTTCGTCGGTGTGAAACTCATCGATGGCGCCAAAGAACGCCAATCCATCATGAAAGACCTCACCGCAGCTGGCTACGGAGTAGTAGACCTCTCGGATGACGACATGGCAAAAGAACACGTCCGCTACATGATTGGCGGCCGCCCCCCAACGCCCGTCATTGAGACAGTCTACAGCTTCGAATTCCCAGAACACCCAGGTGCACTACAACGATTCCTCGAAGTACTCGGCACACGCTGGAACGTCACCATGTTCCACTACCGCAGTTTCGGAATGGACTATGGCAGAATCTTGGCAGCCTTCGAAAACGTCAATGGTGACCAGCAATTTCAAGAACACCTCGATGACCTCGGTTACCACGCAACCGAGGTTACGGATTCGGAAAGCTACAAGTTCTTCCTAAAGTTCTAGAGCCAGGCCCTCGCCGAGGTGGTACGGACATATGCCGAACTAGCCAAAGAACGCGCCAACAATGGCGCCAACCTGGCGCAAGTACTCTACTTCCGACAGCAAGAAATCTGGTCCCCCCGGACGGCCAATCACCAAAATGAGATCAGTTCCGGCAATAGGGGTAGCCGCCAGGGCACTATCCATCACAGCCCAATTCGCAGGAATCCAATCTTCACGCTCCGGATTCAGCACCCGCGCCTCAACAACCGGAGGCTCATCCAAAACCTGACCATTGTCCTCCGGTGCCGCACTGGAGGAAGCAATACGGTGAGTATTCGGATTGGTCTGCAAAATAACTGCCCAACCTGCACTCATGGACTGTGGCAAGTCTTTCATCATCAAATCAAGCGCGACAGCAGGATTGCTGCGACTCTCCGCCATATTTGCCAGCATTTGCACCTGGCCACGACGATCCACCGTGCCACTGAACGGGCGGATGCTATCGACGTAGATACCGTCGACCTCCTGTGCTGCGGTGATAAGTACATCCGGCAATTTGCCAGCAGGTAGGGTAACCACGACATCGTCGATCACTTCACCGCTCACATCATGGCCCACAATATCCACACCGCGAATATCGGCACTAACCCCACCAAGTGCAGCGGCCAAGAGACCTAGGTAGCCTGGCAAATCGGGCATGCGAACGCGCATCAGGTAAGACATACAAAAGAGTGTAGTCGAAAAGCCCACGCTTGGGGTGGGGTGGTGAATGCACAAACGGACGTGCCCTACTAAGGTAGTGGCTATGTCTGAAATTTCGCGCGACGATGTAGCCCATCTGGCCCGACTGGCCCGCCTCAACCTGAATGAAGACGAACTGTCGCACTACGCTGAACAGATCGCCGGCATCGTGGAGCACGTTGCCGCCATTGGAGAAGTAGATACCCAAGGTGTCAGCCCATTGTGCCACCCAACAGAAAATGTAGATGGTCGAGTTTCGGTT
>JBHAQQ010000157.1:0-20350 GCA_041830435.1 Corynebacterium sp. | reverse complement strand
TTTGCGCAATTGTCCGCATTGGGTATTGACCTTGCCGATGTTTGGGAAGTACTTGAGCAAGAAGGCGTCGAAAAATTTGAGGTGTCTTGGGTAGAGCTGCTTGACACCCTAGACAAGCGCCTCCAAAGTTTTGCCTAACCCCCTGGCGCTGGATCCTCAGCGATGCAGCGCACACCGAGTTTGAAAGGCCACGCAACTTCCGTGAGCAATACAACAGAAAACACCAAATCGAGCGCCGATCAGTGGGTGAATCCACTCCGGGATCCGCTCGACAAACGCCTGCCGCGAATTGCGGGCCCTTGTGGTTTGGTGATTTTCGGCGTGACGGGTGACCTGGCTCGCAAGAAACTGCTGCCAGCGGTCTATGACCTTGCTAATCGTGGTCTCCTCCCGCCTGGGTTCAGCCTCATCGGCTACGGTCGTCGTGATTGGTCCAAGGAGGATTTTGAAGCCCAAGTGCGCGAAGCAGTGCAAAGCCGAGCCCGTACCCCATGGCGCGAATCCGTATGGAACCGATTGGCTGAAGGAATTTTCTTCGTCTCTGGCGATTTCACCACTGATGAAGCGTTCGACAACCTTGCAGCGAAAACTCGGGAAATTGATGAGCTTCGAGGCACCGCTGGCAACTGGGCGTACTACTTGTCGGTTCCGCCGGATCACTTCCCTGCTGTTTGCCATCAGCTAGAGCGTTCTGGGCTGGCAGATACCAGTGGTGGCAATGGTTGGCGTCGTGTGGTTATCGAGAAGCCTTTCGGCCATGATGAAGCATCCGCACGGGAACTCAACGAAATCGTCAATAAGGTGTTCCCAGAAACCAGTGTGTTCCGCATTGACCATTACCTTGGCAAGGAAACGGTGCAGAACATCTTGGCAATGCGCTTCGCCAATCAATTGTTCGATCCGTTGTTCAACTCGCACTACGTAGACCATGTGCAGATCACCATGGCGGAAGATATCGGTCTTGGTGGACGTGCTGGCTACTATGACGGCATTGGCGCGGCCCGCGACGTGATGCAAAACCACTTGCTGCAGTTGCTGGCGTTGATCGCTATGGAAGAGCCGGTGGCGTTTAATCCAACCGAGTTGCAAGCGGAAAAGATCAAGGTGCTGCGTGCAACCACCCCGGTCGAGCCGTTTGCACAAACTACCGCGCGTGGTCAGTACACCTCTGGTTGGCAAGGTAGCGAAGAGGTCAAGGGACTGCGGCAGGAGGATGGATTTGATCCCGAATCCATCACGGAGACGTACGCTGCGGCAACCTTTGAGATTCATTCCCGGCGTTGGGCCGGGGTGCCGTTTTACCTGCGCACTGGTAAGCGGTTGGGCCGTCGTGTGACGGAAATTGCGTTGGTGTTCAAGGAAGCACCGCACCAGCCGTTTGGTCCAGGACAGACGCACACGCTGAGCAACAATATGCTGGTTATTCGTGTGCAGCCTGACGAAGGTGTATTGATGCGTTTCGGATCGAAGGTGCCGGGTTCTGCCATGGAAGTTCGCGATGTCAATATGGATTTCTCGTACTCTGAGGCGTTCACGGAGGAATCTCCGGAGGCATACGAGCGATTGATTTTGGATGCACTGTTGGATGAGGCCAGCCTGTTCCCTACCAATGAGGAGGTTGAGTTGTCGTGGCGCATTCTGGACCCAATTTTGCAGGCTTGGGCGCTGAGTGGGCGCCCGGAGGACTACCCTGCTGGTACGTGGGGACCTGCAAGTGCCGATGAAATGATGCGCAGGAATGGTCGTGCGTGGCGCCGCCCGTAGCGTAACCCTGTTGCTGGATTTTCCTCTTTTGAAACTAAGGATGCACACATGATTGTTGATTTGCCTGATACGCAAACCCAGGCCATCACCAGTAAGCTGCGCGCGCTGCGCGAGGATCGTGGTGAAATTACCACGGGTCGCGTGTTGACTCTCATTGTGGTGAGCAACGGCTCGGATGATATCGACGCCCTCGTCCATACGCTCCAGGAGGCGTCGCGGGAACATCCTGCGCGGGTGATCTTGCTGGTTAACCATCGAGATACGCAATCACCGCGTTTGGATGCCCAGATACGTCTTGGTGGCGATGCTGGTGCTTCGGAGATGATTCTGATGCATTTGCATGGCCAGTTGGCGGCTCATCGTGCTTCCGTTGTCACTCCCCTGTTGTTGCCTGATACGCCGATTGTGGCGTGGTGGCCTGGGAAGGCTCCGCGTAATCCTGCTACGGATCCGATTGGTGAGCTTGCTACTCGTCGTATTACCGATGCTTGTGAGGAACGCGACGCCGAGGCGTTGTATCGTCGCCGGATGACCTACCAACCAGGTGATTCTGACCTGGCTTGGAGCCGTATCACCCTGTGGCGTGCAGTGTTGGCATCGCTCGTTGATCAAGCTCCCGATGAAGAGATTCTGTCCGTGGAGATTTCCGGACCGGCTGAGGAGCCGGCAGTTGACATTGCGGCAGGGTGGTTAGCTGATCGCTTGGATGTTCCGGTTACCCGGGTGAACACCGATGCGGATTGTTCGCCGGTTGATGCTGAAGGCAATCCTGTGCTGGGGATTGAGCGTGTGGTGTTGCACCGTGCTTCAGGTCCAGCGAGCGTGAGCATTGTTGATGCTGCAACCGCAAAGATTGAGGTGGGTTCGATGTCTTCCTTGGTGACGTTGTCAGTGCGTCCGCTTGCTGATTGCCTGGCTGAGGAGTTACGTCACTTGGAGCCTGATGAGACCTACGGGCGAGCATTGCGACGTTTGGTGCGTGTTCACCGTCCGGGCCGAAAGATGCAGAGTTCACCGGTTACATATGCGGACGAATTCGAGGGGTCGCAACGATGAATACCTCAGATATTGGTTTCTACACGGATCCACACAGCGATTCGGAGATCACTGTTATCGGCTCGGCAAACCAGGATGCACTTGCAAAGGCAGCTGCAGCTGCCTTTGTTGAGCGGGTTGTCGCATTGCAACAGCAGCAACAATTTGTTCGAGTTGTCCTGACCGGTGGTGGTGCTGGTATTGCCACGTTGAAAGCTATCGCAGCCTTGGATGTTGCTGCGAAACAGCAGGCGGACTCCTTCCCGATTGCGCGTATCGATTGGTCTCGCGTGTTGGCGTTCTTTGGCGACGAGCGTTTTGTGGAGGCTGACAACCCGGAACGTAATGATCTACAAGCACGTGAGGCACTGTTGGATCACGTTGCAGTGCTTCCTCAACATGTTTTTGCAATTGCGGCACCGGCAGCTGGGGAATCGTTTTCCGGTGTGGGATTGGATGATGCTGCCGCCGATTATGCTCGTGTGCTTGAAGAATGGGCGCCGGACGGTTTCGATATTCATCTGTTGGGAATGGGTCCTGAAGGGCATATCAATTCATTGTTCCCGCACCGCCCAGAATTGCTGCAGCCTGCTTCCCTTGTGGTTGCCGTGCGGGATTGTCCAAAGCCTCCGGCGAACCGCGTGAGTCTTTCGATTGATGCTGTGAACATGGCTGACGAAGTGTGGTTGTTGGTGGCTGGTGAGGCTAAGCGTGAGGCTGCTGCTGCGGTTGTGCACGGTGGGAATGGCGCTCAGTGGCCAGCTGCGCTTGCGGTTGGCAAGTCTCGTACGGTGTTGTGGGTTGATGAGGAAGCTGATCCGCGATAGTTATCGTTGAGTTCTGTTGACTGTGGGCTGTGCTTATTGCACGGCCCATTTTCTGTGAGTGCCCCCTAACATGCGGAAAGCCCGCCAAACGTTGTTGGTTTGGCGGGCTCGTGCCTGAGTCAACTCGTTGACTTCAAGCTTCTACTAGCGGGAACGACGAACCATCGTTGCTGCGCCGGCTGCTACGAGGAGCAGGCCTGCGATGAGTACGAGGGTGATGTTCACACCAGTGTTAGCAAGTGCGCCCTTCTTTGCAGGGGTTTGCGGTGCGGCGGTGGCTGCACCCTTGTCCTGTGCTGGCTGCTGTGGAGCAGGGTTTGGACGGTTGTTATTCTGTCCGCCATTGTCGCCAGCATTGTTTCCACCGTTGTTGCCTCCGTTGTTTCCACCATTATTTGCTGGGGTGGAAGGCTGTGCTGGTACACCTGGTGCTGGTGGCACGTTTGGTACTCCTGGAAGTCCTGGGAGACCTGGGATCAGCGGCAGCAGTGGGATGAGGGCAATTGGGATCAGCGGAATCAAGGATTCAGGTGGCACTGATCCTTCAGGAGGAACAGATCCTTCTGGTGGGGTGGACCCAGGAGGTACTGGAGTGGTTTGTTCCGGTACGTATGGAATCCGCAGGTCCTCACCTGGCGTGTTGGTGCTTGGTGGGATGTAGCCCTTTGATGGATCGTTAGGATCTACCGGCTGCAGTGGTTTGTTCGTGGATGGGTCCACTGGAACATAGCCTGGTACGTGCGGAACGACTTGACCTGGGTTCGGGTCAATTGGTTGATCAGGGTTGTTCGGATCGAATGGGAATGGGATCCGTGGACGCTCGTTGTCAGGTACACCTGGCAGCTCTGGAATCCAGTTCGCCACCTTCTGGTAGACGTAGGTAACTACCGTGTTACCTTCAACAACCTCGCCCTGCTCAGCACCCTCGGTCTTGGAAGGCACCAGGACGTACTTCGAACCATCAGCGGTGGTGATCTCGTTTGGCTTGTTGTCCGTGGTGTCGTATGGCGTGCCAACTGCTACATCATTCTCATCCAAGACGGATTCCTTGATGGTGTTGCCTTGGGAGTCGGTGTAGTTGACGGTGACCTTGCCTACTTTTTCCTTCTGGTAAGGAATCCGCATGTCTTCACCTGGGGTGTTGGTGGTAGGCGGTACATAGCCCTTAGAAGGATCATTAGGATCTACTGGCTTCAGTGGTTCATTCGTGGATGGATCCACTGGAACATAGCCTGGTACGTGCGGAACGACTTGACCTGGGTTCGGGTCAATAGGTTGATCAGGGTTGTTCGGATCGAATGGGAATGGGATCCGTGGCCGCTCGTTGTCAGGTACACCTGGCAGCTCTGGAATCCAGTTCGCCACCTTCTGGTAGACGTAGGTGATCTCCGTTGCACCCTCAACAACAGTGCCCTGCTCAGAACCTTCGGTCTTGGATGGAACCAAAACATAGGTAGTGCCATTGACATCGATGGTGTTTGGCTTGTTGTCCGTGGTGTCGTATGGCGTGCCAACTGCTACACCGTTCTCGTCTACTACCGACTTGGCAATAGCATTGCCTTGCGTGTCGGTGTAGTGGACGATGACCGAACCTACGTTTTCCTTCTTGTAAGGAATCAGTGTGTCACGACCAGGGGTGGTCGTCGTAGGTGGGATGTAACCCTGTTCAGGATCATTCGGGTCAACCGGCTGCAGTGGTTCGTTCGTAGAAGGGTCCACTGGAACGTAGCCTGGTACATGCGGAATGACCTGGCCTGGATTTGGATCGATCGGCTGGTCAGGGTTGTTTGGATCGAATGGGTACTCGATCTTTGGCCATTCACTCTCTGGACGATCCGGAAGGATTGGAATCCAGTTCGCGACCTTCTGGTACACGTAGGTGACAACGGTTGGCTCTTCGGTAGTGACACCGGACTCTTCACCTACGGTCTTAGATGGAACCAGTACGTACTTTGTTCCATCGGCAGTAACAATTTCACCTGGCTTGTTGTCCGTGGTGTCATATGGAGAACCAACTGGAGCGTTCTCAGTATCCACTACTGGCGCTTTCAGTTCGTTGCCGTCGGTATCAACGTAGCGGACGGTTACACCGGAAACTGCCTCGTATACGTAGGTAATTTCCTTGACGGTATTCAATTCGACTGCGCCAGTTACCTCGGTGGTTTCAACAAGCTGGCGGGAATCGCCTTCTGCCAGTTGAGCATCACGGAGGCTTTCAGCATCCACGGCCTTGAGCTTGTAGACCTTGCCATCAGCCGCAGTGATGAACTCAGGACGGGCATCAGCGGTGGTTGCATCGTACGCAGTGTTGGTATCCGCGTAGTCAGCGAGGGCAAGCGGTGCCTGAATTTGGTTGCCTTGGGAATCGACGTAGTACACGTTGACGGATCCCTTTGGCTGGTACCAGTAGGTCACATGCTGCTTGTTGAGCGTGTTGTTGTTCTGAACACGCAACGTTGCACCACCGACGTTGAACGGTCCGTCCAGGCCAACGGCACGGTTCGTGTTATTACGGTTTGGCCACATTTCGCTGCCATTTTCTGGATGCTGCAATGCGGTGATAATCGCGCCATGTGGAAGGTTTTGATCGCCACCGAGTTGACCGGATTGTGCAAAGTACGAGTAGTTTTGTCCGTCAACGGTCCAAGTGTGCTCAATCAACCCAGTATCGGTACTGTTTGTCGATTCTGGAGGCAACGTCACTTCGAACATCTTGATGTAGTCAGTTGCCAAGTTTGCGGTCGACGTATCCTTCGTGTCGTACAACGCCGCAACGTTCGGGCTCAATGGATTTAGGTAGTAAATACCGATTCGTTCAGAACCCAATTCGTCAACAATGGTCTTTACACGCTTGGTGTTGAAATACCAGCCGACAGTAGTGGCACCAATGAGGTAATCCGCAGAGAGGATACGTGCATCCGGATCAACTTCTGGAGATCGAGTCAGCTCATAGCGATTGAATTCCACCGGACCGGCAAATGCAAACTTGTCACCGATGTATCCGCCATTTTGGGTATGGCGTGCCAGCAGCTTTTCGCTACCTTCAACTTTATAGGAGGTAGTTTGGGTCGAAGGAACCAGCACTGGGAATTGGAAACCATTGGTACGCAAATTATGCGTATTCGTGGCTGCCTTGTTAAAAATGTACGTGCCTTCATGGTTGTTATTTCCATAGGCAGGCTGCAAATTGATTTCACGGCCAGTTGCATATGTCTTGCCGTCGATATCAACAAGTGTCTGGCGGTATTCAATGGTGTATTCCGGACCGGTCTTACCGTCTATGGTCTCGGTGGTGGAAACGAGCGGCACAGACTTCCCAGGAGTCAGCGTGTGCTCCTCTACAACCGTGTGGCCGGCTGCACGATCAATAACCTGTACGAAGACTTCCTGGTAGCCATTCTGACGATCGAAAGAAAGGCGCAGGTAGTAGTCCTTCTGGTTGCGCTCGTTCCAGTCGCCTACAGAATCCTTTCCGGAGAACAATGCAATGCCAAAGGTTTCACGGCCAGGAGTTGGGTCAGCTTGGTAACCGGCAGGAATATCGAGGTTAAATTCATTAATATTTGCCTGGTTTCCTGCTTCAACGAGCCCTGTATTGGCAGCATCAACGTCATCTGGAACATACCAAGAGCCAGTGACATTAGGAAGCGAGTTTGGTTGTGCCTCTGGTGGAGTGGTGATTGTTGCTGCATTCGCAGGTACAGCAACTGTCACCGAGGTTGTGGTCAACGCCGTGATTGCCAACGCTGAGGCAAAACGGCGTAGTCGAGTGTTATGTGTTTTCATCACACGAATCTCATCACCCGCCCAATGGGGGTGATGAGCCCTCTACTTTCTCAATCTCTGAAACGTATACGGATCATCAAGTAGCAAGTGTTGTACTTGATCAATACATATTCTGCACCATTTGTAGAACTAAGGACAGCCAAACCGATAGAAAAGCTTAAATTTTCATGGTCGAAAATGTCCTTTGAAGACCACTTTCCTAAGCGAAGGTAACAAATTGCCTAATAGAGCACTGAAAGTAGCTGGTTAGCGGTTGCGAACATCTCAGAAGTCACCCCCCCCCGAAGCGGTGTAGCACGCTACCCCAATTCAGGGGTAAAAGAAAGGCTCGCCCCATCGCTGGAAAGCGAAAGGGCGAGCCGATAAGTTAAGAACGCAGAGAACTGCGAACTATCCGATGCCGTAATGGAGCACCAAGTTCAGGGCCAGGATCGCGATAATCCAAATCACACCAGTGACAATCGTCAAGCGATCGAGGTTCTTCTCAGCAACAGTGGAACCCGACAAGTTTGTCTGCATGCCTCCACCGAAGAGGGAAGACAAACCGCCACCTTGCCCCTTATGAAGCAAGACAGATAATCCCAGCAGCAAACTGGTAACAACGAGAATGATCTGCAAGGCCAGAATCAACGACTTCTCTTTTCCTTAAACGAAGAATAACTTGTTCTAATCTACAGAGGAACCACGCGTGACGCAACGTGCCACGCGCGCTAACGCCGTGCAGCAGCAGCCACCAAGCGTGCAAACTCAGCCCCATCGAGGCTAGCACCACCAACCAAGCCGCCGTCGACATCTGGTTGCTCCAACAATTCCGCAATAGAATCAGTTTTGACTGAACCGCCATACAAGATACGCATAGCATTTGCTATCTCAGGGGTGGAGTGTTCAGCGATCGCCTGACGAATCGCTGCGCAGACTTCCTGCGCATCGCCAGCTGACGCAACCTTGCCCGTTCCAATTGCCCACACAGGTTCATAGGCAATCACGATCCGCGCCAGGTCCGCCTCCGAGAGCCCAGCAATCGACGCCAACGTCTGCGCCACCACTTCTTGCACGTGAGTGCCTGCTTCGCGGACTTCCAACGACTCACCTACACAAACAATGGGCTGCAGGTTTTCACCAAGTGCCGCTTTTGCCTTAGCGGCAACTGTTTCGTCCGTCTCGCCGTGGTACTGGCGTCGCTCAGAATGACCCACAATGACCCACTGGCATCCCAACTTCGCCAACATCGACGCGCTGATCTCACCAGTGTAGGCACCCTCGGAATGGACAGACACGTCCTGGGCACCATAGGTCAATTGCAGCTTATCCGCATCAACCAACGTTTGAACAGAACGGATATCGGTAAACGGAGGCATGAAAGCCACGTCCACCTTGTCATACTCATCCTTTGGAAAGGCAAAGGCGAACTTCTGTACCACCTGCAGCGCTTGCAAGTGATTGAGGTTCATTTTCCAGTTGCCCGCGATCAGCGGCTTACGCATAGTTCCCACAGGTCTTTACTCCTTATGCCTCAGACTCAAGGACAGCCACACCTGGGAGGGTCTTGCCTTCCAGGTACTCCAGGGACGCTCCACCGCCCGTGGAAATATGGCTGAAGCCTTGTTCATCCAAGCCCAAGGTACGTACCGCTGCAGCGGAATCGCCGCCACCTACGACGGAGAACGCTCCCTTGCCGGTAGCGTCGATGATCGCTTCCGCTACACCGCGAGTACCTGCAGCAAACGCTGGGAACTCAAATACGCCCATTGGCCCGTTCCAGAACACTGTCTTCGCTTCAGACAGCACAGCAGCAAATGCCGCAACCGAGGATGGACCAACGTCCAGTCCCATCCAGCCATCTGGAATCGCGTCCACCGGAACTACCTGGTGCTCAGCATCAGCAGCAAATGCTTCTGCAACCACCACATCAGTTGGCAGCACAATCACGTCACCATAACGCGCCAGCAGATCACGGCAGGTTTCAATCATGTCTTCCTGCAACAGTGAAGTTCCAACACTAAATCCTTGAGCAGCAAGGAATGTGAAACACATTCCGCCGCCGATGATCAACTTGTTCACTCGCGGAGCAAGAGCTTCAATAACGGCAAGCTTGTCAGAAACTTTCGAGCCACCCAATACCACCGCATATGGTTGCTCTGGTGTCTCCGAAACACGACGCAAAACGCGCAGCTCCGCCTCCACCAAACCACCCGCATACCGTGGCAGCAACGCAGCTACGTCATATACCGAAGCTTGGGCACGGTGAACCACACCAAAACCATCCGAAACGAATGCACCATTATCGGCAGTGAGCGCAGCCAATTCCCGAGCAAACTCAGCACGCTCATTCTCGTCCTTGCTGGTTTCGCGAGGATCGAAGCGTACGTTCTCGAGCAAGAGAATATCACCGTCGTTGAGACCATTTGCACGTTCATGCGCGTCCTCGCCGGTGACATCGCTGGCCAGTGGAACCCATTGATCCAACCGTTCTGCGAGTGCTTCCGCTACCGGCGCCAAGGAGAATTCTTCAGCAAACTCTCCCTTCGGACGACCCAAGTGCGCAGCGACAATAACGCGGGCACCAGCTTCCAACAGTGCCTTCAAGGTAGGCACCGATGCATCAATGCGACCAGCGTCGGTAATCTCTCCGTCCTGAAGCGGAACGTTGAGATCAGCGCGCACCAAAACGTGGCGGCCTTCCACACCTTCATTGATCAGATCAGCAACTGTCTTCACAGCCATTGCAAGAAACTCCCTGTTCTTGATAGTTCGAACATTTCAACAAATAGCACCGCAAGCGCAATGACGTTATTGCAAGCGCTCGCCGACGTAGGTCGTCAAATCAACGAGACGGCAAGAGTATCCCCACTCATTGTCGTACCAGGAAACAACCTTGACCTGGTTATCAATGACTCGAGTCAGGTCAGAGTCAAAAATGGAAGAATGCGCGTCGCCCACAATGTCAGTGGACACCAACGGTGCACCATCAGAGTATGCAAGCACACCCTTCAATGGTCCCTCGGCAGCCTTCCGGATTGCTTCATTCACAGCCTCAACCGTCACAGGCTTTGCAGCTTCAAACGTCAGGTCGGTCATCGAACCAGTAATGACCGGAACACGGACCGCGAAACCGTCCAGTTTGCCCTTCAGTTCTGGCAACACCAAGGAAACTGCCTTTGCCGCACCAGTGGTGGTTGGAACCATGTTCACTGCAGCTGCCCGAGCACGACGCAAGTCACTATGTGGAGCATCATGCAGACGCTGATCGCCGGTGTACGCGTGCACGGTGGTCATCAGGCCCTTTACAATGCCGAACTCGTCGTTGAGCACCTTCGCCATTGGCGCAAGACAGTTCGTGGTGCACGAGGCGTTGGAAATGACGTGGTGATTCGCAGGATCGTAGGACTCGTGGTTCACCCCAACCACGAAGGTGGCATCCTCACCCTTTGCAGGCGCAGAAATAATGACCTTCTTAGCGCCAACTTCCAGGTGCTTCCGAGCTGCATCAGCATTGGTGTAGAAGCCAGTGGACTCGATCACAATGTCAGCACCGAATTCGCCCCACTTGAGGTTTTCAATGTCACGTTCCGCGGTCACGGCAATACGCTTGCCATCAACCGTGATGGACTCTTCGTCCCACTCAATTACAGCATCAAGGCGGCCCATTACAGAGTCACGCTGCAGCAGAGCGGCAAGCGTTCCGTTATCAGTGAGGTCATTGACCGCTACGACTTCAATGTTCGCGCCAGTTTCGCGGATCGCACGGAAAAAATTGCGGCCGATGCGGCCAAAGCCATTAATGCCAACCTTGATGGTCACGCTAGGACTCCTTTGATGAGAAATGGTGCTTGTCAGTCCATTCAATTGGGACAGGGACAATTCCCACTCTACGTGACCAAACCGAAGAATCGTTGTAAATACTGAACTTTCTACGCGTCAAACGCTTCATCGGAAGTGTCTTGCAATAATTCAGCGCGCAACATTGCTTCTTCCACACCTTCGTTGGTATCGCCAATGCCCAGCTCTTCCGCACGCTTATCAGCAGTAGAAAGCAATCGACGAATACGCCCCGCAACAGCATCCTTCGTCATCGGCGGTTCCGCCTT
Source organism: Corynebacterium sp. (assembly GCA_041830435.1). Lineage (GTDB taxonomy): Bacteria > Actinomycetota > Actinomycetes > Mycobacteriales > Mycobacteriaceae > Corynebacterium. The sequence goes on along the minus strand of JBHAQQ010000157.1, from coordinate 8,850 downwards.
TTGCCCCAATTCCTCCAGCGACGCCTGGCGATACTGCACCCGCAAATGTCCAGCCTCGGCAAGATGCGGAGGGACATCCTCACCCAAGATCTCCAATGCCCGTTCAACACGCGCAGCAGCCATAATCGCAGCGCGCACAGATCGTCGTTGATTGGCATCTTCAAAGTTTGGCAACGAGGTCCGACTATTCGACTGCTCACGCTCTTCGCGCTGCTTTTCCCAAACCTCGCGTGTTTCGGCAGCCCCCATGAGATCCAACAACTTGCCGATTGATTCGGCATCACGGATCACCACACGGTGAACTCCCCTAGCTTCCTTAGTTTTCGCCGTCACCTCGAAGCGTCGAGCACAACCCACCAACGCCAACGCCGCTTCATTGCCCGTCGTCGATACTTCCAACGCACACGAACGACCCGGTTCCGTCAACGTCCCCTGGGCCAAAAACGCCCCGCGCCAAGCAGCGACACATTGCTCAGTAGTTCCACCAATAATGAATGGCGGAAGGCCACGCACAGCTCGCCCAACCCGGCTAACCAGGTGCGTACGCCGAGCCAGTTCAGTTCCTTGCTCCGACCAACGAACGATGTACCGTGCACTACGCCGTGAATTCGACCCGCCAATTGTGGTCATTTCGCCATGAATATCAAACAACAATTCCACGTGCTCCAACACCCGTTGGGCAGTCAACGCAGAATCAACTTCAGCCTCCACCACAATCTGCCCATTGATCAGATGCAACGCAGCGCTATAACGCAACAGGCTCGCCACTTCAGCAAGAATCTCGTGATGGTGAGTGACAACAACCTGCGCAATTTCAGATTTCACCGCGTTTGTGAGCGACATATACAGCGAGCCTTCTAATGGGAGAGAACATCAACGTGGATAAGAAAATTCTTAACCACTATACAACTTGGGGCAAATCGTCGAGCGATTGCGATTTCGCAGCCACACCGATCTCCGCAACCGCAGCCGCAATTTTCGCGGCCTTATGCCGGTCATTAAAACGACCCCGGCCATCATCATTACGCAAATCCCGATACAGCACCCGCGCACCCAACGGCAACGCAGCCTGTTCCAACAACCGCTTATCCCGAACACCCACCACCGAGTGATGATCCACCAGCACACAATCAATCCGCAACGACGGAGCATGCATATGCAACATCTCCAAATGATGCTCCATTGACTTATTGCTCATCTCCCCCGTCTCCGGAACCAAGTTCAACAGCAACACCTTCGGTGCCTTCGTCGCGTTCATCGCATCCACCAAATCTGGAACCAACACATGCGGAATCACCGACGAGAACCACGATCCAGGCCCCAAGGTCACAATCTCGGCATGGCGAATGGCGTCGACAGCTTCCGGAGTGGCAGCCGGGCGATCCGGCAACAGGCGCACCCGCTGAACCTCGCCCACCGTAGTTGCCACCGCAACCTGCCCCCGAACCGGCACCAACGTCTCAGGATCCTCCTCCAGCCCCGCAACGTCGGCCTCCAAATCCAACGGCTCCGGACACATAGGAATCACCCGCCCAGAAATCCCCAACAGCGAACCAATCTCATCCAGCGCGGAGAGCTCATCACCCATCAATTGGGCCAAGCCAGTAATCAGGAAATTGCCCAACGCATGGCCCTTCATTGCACCATTGCCCCCAAAACGATGCTGCAATGCCTGCTCCCACAAGTTGCCTCGCCGCGAGTCATGCGCCAGCGCGGCCAATGCCATGCGCAAATCACCCGGCGGTAGGCAACGAAACTCACGGCGCAAACGCCCAGAAGATCCACCATCGTCCGCCACCGTCACGATTGCACTCACTTGTTCCGACACGGTTCGCATGGCGCGGAGCGTATTGAATAGACCATGCCCTCCCCCCAGGCACGCCACGTGTTCCAATTGAAACTCTTGATTCACAATTATCCTTTGCTCGTTAGCTTCGATTGATTCGCTTGTTTCGCTTGCCTCGCCTCGTCTTTGCTCTAGTCATTTGTTGATGTCACGGTGAGAAACGCGGACCTGCATGTGCGCGTCCTCGAGCCGGCGCCCCAATTCTTTCGCCACAGCCACGCTTCGGTGATGGCCGCCTGTACAACCAATCGCTACCGAGAGGAATTTCTTTCCTTCGCGTACGTACCCCGGGATCATCGCCAGCAGCATGTCTTCCGCGGATCGCATGAAATTCTCCGCATCTGGCTGTCCCAGCACATAGTCCGCAACTTCCGGGTCTGTTCCCCGGAATTTCCGAAGTTCGGGTTCCCAATATGGATTAGCCAAGAAACGCGCATCAAGGAGGATATCCACATCCTTCGGCGGACCGTTTTTGAATCCGAAGGAGGTGATGTTGACCCGCAATTGCTCTGCCGATGGGCCAGCAAACAGATCTTCGATATTGCGGCGCAGGTCATGGACGCTCAACTTGGAGGTATCCATGATGATGTCCGCCGTTTCGCGGATGTGTTCCAAGATGGTGCGTTCGCGGTCGATGCCGTCCTGTAGCGTGCCGTTGGTTTGCAGTGGGTGGGTTCGGCGCAGCGCATCATAGCGGGCAATGAGTGTTTCGTCATTGGCATCCAGGAACAGCACTGTTGGGCTCGCGCCGTGCTCTTTCAGCGTTGCCAAGACTTCACTGAGTGATCCGGCGAAAGCGAGTGATCGAACGTCGGCGGCGATTGCCAAGCGCTCGATTGGTGAATCCTCTTCAAAGCCCAATTCCACCATGCGGAGGATGAGTTCCGGCGGAAGGTTGTCGGCCACATACCAGCCGAGTTCTTCGAGCACTACTGCTGCGGCTTTCTTGCCGGCGCCGGACATGCCGGTCAGGAGGATGAGCGAGGACTGCATGTCCTCAGCTTAGTCGGTATTTAGCGCTTCGACTACTGCAGCGGCAAGTTTAGGTCCAAAGCCGGGAAGTTTGCTGATTTCTTCAATCGACGCCTGGCTTACGGCTGCTACCGAACCAAAGTGGGCAATGAGTGCCTTGCGGCGCGCAGGTCCCAAGCCGGCGATGTCGTCGAGGGCGCTGTGTGTCATCCGCTTTGACCGTTGCTGGCGATGGAAAGTGATGGCGAATCGGTGTGCCTCGTCGCGAACCTGCTGTACGAGATACAGGGCTGGGGAATTTCGGGCAATGATGACTGGGTATTCGTCGTGTGGCAGCCAGAGCTCTTCCAGTCGCTTGGCAATTCCGGCGACGAACACATCGTCGATGCCGAGTTCTTCCAGGACCTTTGCTGCTGCTCGGACTTGTGGCTGTCCGCCGTCTATCAACAGCAATTGTGGCGGATAGGCGAACCGGCGCGACACTTCGGGGCTTGCGGGATCAGCCGGCGCGTGGTCCGAGGATCGGTCCTTGGAGTGGGCAAAGCGACGACGGACGACTTCCGCGATTGAGGCGACGTCGTCGGAGCGGCCGTGGTCGACTGCTTCGCGTATGTGGAAGCGTCGGTAGTCTGATTTTTTCGCCAGCCCATCCTCGAAGACAACCAGTGACCCCACGACATCAGTGCCTTGGGTATGAGAAATATCAATGCATTCAATTCTCAATGGCGAAACGGTCATGCCCAGAGCTTCTTGCAGCTCTTGCAAAGCCGCAGAACGAGCGCTCAAATCCGTTGAGCGTTGCAGTTTGTGGCGGGCTAGCGCTTGGGTTGCATTCGTGGTCAACGTTTCCATGAGTGCGCGCTTGTCTCCGCGCTGTGGGACACGCACGTCGACTGTGGCGCCGCGAAGTTGGGTGAGCCAGTGTTGAAACACGGAGATTTCCTCTGCCTCGTGGGTGTCGTCAAGCTCGTTCGGGATGAGCACTTCCCGAGGAATCACCGCCACTGCGCGAGACTCTGCCAATGCCGTATCCGCTTGCTGGGCTCGCTGTTGGAGCACATGTTGATCGCCATAGAACTGTGTGAGCAGATGCAGCACGGTTTCGGTCAGCGAACGGTCATCTTTTTCCAGAACCCATCCACGCTGTCCGTGAATTCGACCGCGCCGAACATGGAACATCTGGACGGCAATTTCCAGCTCATCAGCGACGCACGCAATAACATCGGCATCTGTGGAGTCGGAGAACACCACGGCTTGTTTTTCCATGGCCTTTTCCATCGCTGAGAGTTGGTCGCGGAGCATCGCAGCCCGCTCGAAGTCCAAGTCTTCTGCTGCCGCTTCCATCTCCAACCGGACGTTGCGAGTCACGGATGCGGTGTTGCCGCCGAGAAAGCTCATGAATTGTTGCACTAATTCGCGGTGGTCTTCGGCGCTGATGTTGCCGACGCAGGGAGCAGAACACTTATCGATATACCCCAATAGGCATGGGCGGCCGAGTGCCGCGTGCCGGTTGAACACTCCCGTTGTGCACGTGCGAACCGGGAAAACCTTGGTCAAACTGTCTAGGGTTTCCCGTATTGCCCATGCTTTCGGGTAGGGGCCGAAGTAGCGCACTCCGGGTTTTTGCGGGCCGCGGTAGACGAAGACACGCGGAAAGCGTTCTTTCACGGTTACTGCTAAGGATGGATAGGACTTATCGTCCTTGTACATCACGTTGAAGCGTGGGTTATATTTCTTGATCCAGGTGTATTCGAGGTTGAGTGCTTCAACTTCACTGGAAACCACCGTCCACGTTACTTGGGTTGCTGTGGTTACCATGATCCGAGTTCGCGGATGCAGCTGTTCGAGATCCTGGAAATAATTCGCTAGGCGCGCTCGCAGATTCTTCGCTTTTCCCACATAAATAACGGTGTCGTGGGCGTCGCGAAAGGTATAGACACCAGGTTCAGTGGGGATGGAGCCAGGTGCCGGCCGGTAACTTGCTTGAGGACTCGCCATGGAAGCCTGTCTCGTTAGTCTTCGTCTGGCATGAATTGGTCCTCCAAGTTGCGGAAGGCCTCTACCCGTTGTGTGATGAGGTGTTTGTCGTAGATGTTCAAAGCCATCATTGGGACAAATTCAAAGTCTGGAAGTTCCAGCCGTGCCCACTTAGCATTGCTTGGAAATGACAGTCCGTACACAATGTCCCACGGGTAGAATTGCGCATTTGCGATGTTTCGGACTTCTACACCTGCATGGTCTACGCGCACTCGTGGGCGGAGCAGGAGCAATGCCACGGCACAGAACACCAGCCCAATGCCGATAAATGCGAGCTGGTCGGTGATATCCACATACACACCGGTATCGCCAATAGCGACGACGATCGCCATGAAGATGTGGACTGCCATCACCAATCCCACCAGGATCCAGGCCAGGCGTTTCAAAAATGGAGAGCGAAACTCGATGTGTGCAACGGTTTGCTGATCAGAATTCACTGGAGCCATGCTTACACCATACCGCTAGTTGTTGTATCAACAATATTGGCTGCGCGCATTGCCGCAATTCGAATGGCATCCACCGCAGCTGCCGGGTCCTCCGCGCCAAACACCGACGATCCCGCAACAAAGACATCCACACCCGCTGCAGCTGCATCGACAGCAGTTGCTTCCCCAATGCCCCCATCAATCTCAATCAATGTCGCCAACCCCCGCGCATCAATCACCTCACGCAGCGCCCGGACCTTGCCCAACACCTCTGGCATAAACGCCTGACCGCCAAAACCAGGCTCCACACTCATCACCAGCACTAAGTCAAACGCCTCCACATGCGGCAACAGCGCATCAATTGGAGTGCCCGGCTTCACGGAAATTCCGGCCAGCGTGCCCGCAGCCCGCAGCGCAGCAGCAAGTTCAAGCGCCTCATCAATATCAGCAACTGCCTCGAGATGGAACGTGACCGAATGAAAATCCTTTGCATACGCCAACGCCCACCGCGAAGGATCCTCAATCATCAAATGCACGTCCAAATGCTGCGCAGAAACCCCCACCAGACTCTGCGCAACAGGCAAACCAAAGGACAAGTTCGGAACGAAGTGATTATCCATCACATCAATGTGAATCCACGGGGCATTAGCCACCCGCTTCACCTCGTCAACCAAACAACCGAAGTTCGCAGCCAAAATCGACGGTGCAATCAGAATCTGTTGAGCCATAACCTCTACCCTACTCGCTTCCGCAATACAGCAATGAACATCGCATCAGTACCGTGACGGTGTGGCCACAATTGCACCATCTGCTGTTGTCCTCCCGCAGCCGTAGTATCCACCTCAGCCAACTCCGGCAGAATATCCCGAGCATCCAGAATCTCCATGCCACACTTCTCCGCAACAAATGTTGCGACCTCAGTAGTTTCAGCAATATGCGGCGAACATGTGGAATAGACAACCACACCGCCTTCTGCCACAACACTGCAGGCGCTTTCCAGCAACTCTCGTTGCAATGCCACCAACTGCGGAATATCCCCAGCGCTCTTGCGCCACCGCGCTTCCGGACGTCGGCGTAGGGCTCCCAACCCAGAACACGGAGCATCCACCAACACCCGGTCATACCCCTGATCCGGCATCTTCAAATCCTCCACCCCGGCCACATCCCGACCATCGCCAACAAACACCTCAACCGGCATCTCCGGGTCCAACGCATTACGAATCAACTGCGCACGATGCGGCGCCACCTCCACAGCATCCACCAACGCTTGCTCACCCACAGCCCACGCCCCAATAAACGCCGCCTTACCACCAGGACCAGCACACAGATCCAGCCAGCGTCCCTTATCCTCACGCAATAATGGTGCCCGCAACATTGCCAAAGCAATAAGCTGCGAACCCTCATCCTGCACACTGGCCAACCGATCCCGAATCGGATCCAAATCAGCAGGCGTTCCACCCTCGAGATACACCGCGTACGGAGAATACTTTCCTTCCTCACCACCAGTGATCAACGCCAACTCCTCGGCACTCATCATCCCCGGACGGGCAGCAAGGTGAACCAACGGACGCGCATCATCCGCTGCCAATGCATCCGCCAACTCCGACATTGTCACTTCCCGCGAATCCGCATGAGCCAACGCCGCGGCAAACGCCTCACCAATCCAGGCCGGGTGCGCATGTCGCAAACTCAATGCCGCAACATCATCCCCACCCGCAACCTTGTCGATCCATTGCGCAGCCGGAGTTCGCGTGATCGTTCGCAACACACCATTGACGAAACCACTGGCCTTCGCAGCACCAAACGCCTTCGCCAGATTCACACTTGTATCCACCGCAGCATGGTCATCAACACGCGTACGAAGGATTTGATACGCCCCCAAGCGCAGCACGTCCAACGCCACGGAATCAATCTTGTCAATAGGACGCCCAGCGGCCTCCGCAATCACCGCATCCAACAATCCAGTTGCACGCAAACATCCATAAATCAGCTCGGTAGCAAATGCGGCATCCCGGCCGTGCAACTTTGCCTGCGCAATGGCTTTCGGCGCAACAAGGTTAGCAAAGGCATCATCTTCGGTGACTTGACGCAAGACACGGAACACCACATCCCGCACCTTGTCGCCACTCCCAGCACTTCGTGCTTTTTCTTGGCGTTCCTTTGGACGACGCTGTTGATACCCCTTGCCCCGACTCTCATCTCGAGCTTCGCGCCCTTTGGCGTTCAACTTCGGAGCGCCCTGGGCTCGCGCAGACTCACTCCGAGAACGAAAACCGCCCATAATGCCTATTACCTGAACTTTCTATTGGTGATCTAATGCTGAGTCCACTCCGGTTACCTTTCATAACCTGGCGGGAGCGGTCTGTTAGTGAAATCGCGGATTGGATGCAAACAATTGCTGCTGCCCCCGTGCCCAATCGGCAGCGAGCATCATCTTCTTTCCAGGAGGCTGCAGCTGCACGATCTCCAAAGGATCATCGCCGGTGCCAACAAATACCTGTTGCCCTGTCCAATGCAACTCCCCTGGGGCCAACATCGGCACAGCATCAGTGTTTGTTCTTGCCGGTGCAGCAAATGCACCAATTTTGAAACGCTTATCGTCAATGGCGGACCACGCGCCAGGTGCTGGAGTGTGAGCACGGGCAATGTGATGAATTACTGCACGCGGCTGATCCCAGCGGATGCGGGCATCTTCCACCTGAATTTTCGGGGCATGCGTAGCCGAGGAGTCATCCTGAGGAGTCAACGTTGCAGTCCCTTCATGCAACGCCACCAGCGAATCACCCAAGAGCGCAGTGCCGTGTTGCGTCAACGAGATCAGCAATGTCTCCGCTGTATCGTCATCCGAAATCTCCGTTTGCCACGTAGCAATCACTGGGCCAGTATCCATACCGGCTTCGATCCTGAAGGTAGATGCTCCAGTTACTGCATCGCCAGCTGCCAACGCCGCCTGCACGGGTGCTGCGCCTCGCCATCGTGGGAGCAAGGAATAGTGGAGATTGATCCAACCATCGGGAAAGACATCCAGCAGATCTGCAGGGATGAGATTTCCATATGCAACAACTGCTGCGGATTGCACACCGTTCTTGGCGTACTCCCGGAGCGCCTCTCGGGCTACTTCGCCAGCAGGTGAACCAGCCGCTAGTGTCTCCCATTTGTGTGTTGGGATATTCGCTTCAGCAGCCACTTCGGCCACTGCAGATGGGTGAAGACTACGGCCCCGGCCACGCTTAGCATCGGGTTGGGTGATGACCGCGACAACGTCCAACCGCGGGTCCTCCAGCAACCCCCGCAATGCAATCGCAGCCGGAAGGGGTGTACCAGCGAAGACAATCTTTGTCCGCTGCTGCGGAGCGCTTGAATCCACCGTCATGTTAAAACCAATCCGATTCGCGGATGCTTTTCATGGCCGCCTTGCGTTCTTCTGGGGAAAGATGTTGAAGGAACATCACTCCGTTCAGGTGGTCTGTTTCATGCTGCACGCATCGCGCCAACAACCCGGTCACTTCACGATCAACAGCGGTACCGTCGAGCGTTACGCCCCGAACGCGTACTTTAGCGGCGCGTTCA
>JBHAQQ010000156.1:0-8112 GCA_041830435.1 Corynebacterium sp. | reverse complement strand
TGTGCCGAACGGTATTCCGCTGGAATTTAAGAAGGTTGACGCTAACGGCAACCCAGTTCCAGGTGCGATCTTCGAGGTGAAGGAAGTTACCGCCGCTAACTCTAAAGATGCTGCGGCTACCGCAACTCCATACACCTTCGTTACTCCAGAATCTGGTGTGACCACCTTGTACTTCAATGTTCCAGCTAGTGGCGAAATTGCATACCGCTTGGAAGAAGTTGGGGTACCAGAAAACGTCCGCAAGCCTGCAAACAATGCACAAAACTTTGTAGTGATGGCTGATAACGGTGGTGAGATCATTCGCCGTAGCGCGATTATCCGCCAGAACCCGCTCGTCGAGTGGGAATACAAGGAGGATCAGGTCACTGTCATTGAAGCGCTGAAGCGCGTGAAGGGCATCACCTGGACCAACCACTACGAACCAGCTCTCAAGACCACAGCTCGCTTGGGTACTGAGTCTCAGGATCCAAACTTGCCAGTGACCGAAATTCAGAAGTCGGTCACCTATGATTCTTTGGATCAGATCCCGGCAGAGGGCATCACCATCACGGACCGTATCAATTTCACCGGCTTTGAATTGCCGGCAGGAAAGACGGCTCAGAATTACACATTCATTGCCGAGTTCCGCAATGCAGACACTAATAAAGTTCTGGCTCGCTCTGAAGTTCCTGCAAGTGCTGAAATCAACAAAACCAACGAATTCCAGGATGGTTGGGTAGAAGTTTCTCAGACCATTCCAAAGAGCGCGATTCGTGAAGGTGTGAACAACATCGTTGTGTACGAATACGCGTACCCTGAGGGCGAAGTTCCGGCTGTGCTGAGCACTGATTCTGCCTACGCGTCCCACGCGGTGCAAGATGACCTCAACCAGACGGTACATATCAACGTGATCCCGCAGGGTAAGGAGTTCGGATTCCTGAAGGTTGACGCTGCTGGAAACCCACTGACTGGTGCGGAGCTTACCCTCATTGATGCGGATGGCCGTACCGTTGTAGCGTCCGAGCAGCCAGCAGCTGCTACCCAAGACGGTCTCATTGCAGATTCCACCAGCCGCTTCGCGATCTGGACTTCTGAGGCACAGCCACAGTCCTGGTCGTTGGCTGACGGTACCTACACGTACCGTGAAGTTGTTACCCCGAACGGCTACCAAAACCTTGGCGATGCCACCTTCGAGGTAGTAAACGGCCAAATCGTTGAGTCTTCAGACATCCTGGACGTTGAGGAAATCGACGGCAAGCAGGTTCTCAAGCTGAAGAACGATCTGGTGAAGTACGAAGGCACCTTGGAAACCCAGGTCAATGCTGGCGGCGGCGAAGCTGCAACCGCTACGCAGGCAGACACTGCAACCCAGACCGACGGTGCGGTAAGCGTTGTTGACACCATTACCTACGAAGGTTTGGCACCAAACCGCCAGTACGTAGTGACCGGCACCCTCAACGAAGTTGCACCTGGTGCGGACGGCATGGAAGTTGTCACCGCTGGAGTTGCAACAAAGGAGCAAACCTTCAAGACTCGTGCGCTGACTGATGAAGAAAAGGCAGCAGGTAAGACCTCCGTGGACGGTACTTGGACCCTGGACTTCGGAAACGTTTCCGGTCTGGAAGTTGGCAAGAGCTACGTTGTATTTGAAGTAGCCAAGTCCGTTGCCAACCTCATCGTTGTTGATGGCGGTACCGAAGCAACTGAACCACATGTCGTTGAGCATGAGGATCCAAACGATACTGCACAAACCTTCGTGGTGGAGTCCGCAACGGCACATGATGTGCAAATCTCCAAGGCTGATCTTGGTGGCAACGAAATCGCCGGCGCGACCATCCAAATCCTGGATGCGGCTGGCCAGATCGTTACCGAGTGGATCTCTTCCACCACCACTAAGACCATCTCCCTTGAACCAGGCGAATACACGCTGCACGAAGAGGTTGCACCATCTGGCTTCCAGGTGGTTACTGACTTCAAGTTCTCCGTTGATGCCAATGGTGTTGTCACCGTTGCTGAAGTATCCACCAATGGTGAATACAGCATCGTTGATGGTGTACTGGTCGTAACCGATGCAGTTCACCCAGGCAATCCAAACGGTGAGGATACGTCGTCGGATCCAAATGCGCCGCAGTTGGCAACCACCGTAACCGCTGGTTCCACCTCCGCAACCGCCGACCAGCCAGCAACCGTAAATGCTGGCGAGCAGAACGTCTCTGACCTCATTGCCTACGAAAACCTGGTTCCAAACGCTGAATACCAGATCACTGCACGCCTGATGAAGGTTGCTGAAAATGGTGCAGCGATCGAGCCACAGCTCGTTGGTGAGGCAAAGGTTGTCACCCAAACCGCTTCCGCAACCGGAACCGGCGAATGGACCATCGACCTGGGTACCTACAATCTGGAACAGGGCGCGAAGTACGTAGTCTTCGAATCCGCCGAAACCACCACCCCGTTGGTCGATACCAACAATGATGGCCAGGCTGATGCACCACAGGTTGTGAAGCACGAAGATCCAAGCGATACCGCTCAAACCGTTGTGGTAAACCCTGAAGATCCAAACGCTCAAGACGTGCAGATCTCCAAGACTGACGTGGGCGGCACCGAAGTTCCAGGCGCGACCATCCAAATCCTCGATAAGGATGGCAACCTGGTACAAGAGTGGGTATCCGAAGCTACCCCAACCACCATCAAGTTGGCACCGGGTGAGTACACCCTCCACGAAGAGGTAGCACCAAACGGATTCCAGGTTGTTTCTGACTTCACCTTCAGTGTTGATGCTCAGGGCAATGTCACTGTGATCTCCGCTGTAACCAATGGCGACGCCGAAGTTGTTGACGGCAAGCTGGTCGTTAAGGACTGGGCACGCCCAGGAACCACCGACAACGGTGTTGAGGATCCTTCTCAGGACCCAACCGCACCGCAGATGGCAACCACGGTTACCGCAGGTGACTCCACCGCTAGTGCAGATGCGCCAGCAACCGTTGAGGCAGGTGCGCAAAATGTTACCGACGTTATTGCGTACAAGAACCTCATTCCAAATGCTGAGTACCAGATCACTGCTCGCTTGATGCAGGTAGAAAAGGACAACGCTCCAATCGATCCAGTACAGGTCGGCGAGGCTAAGGTTGTGACCTTGGCTGCTTCTGAAACCGGCACCGGCGAATGGACCATTGACCTTGGACAATTCGAGCTGGAGCAAGGCGCGAAGTACGTAGTCTTCGAATCCGCTGTTACCGTGAAGAACTTCCTCGATGAGGATGGCGATGGCAACTTGGACCCTCAGGTCATCAAGCACGAAGACCCAACCGATACCGCACAAACGGTAGAGGTCAAGGACGAGCCAACCAACCCAGGTGAAAACAACCCAGGTGGTGAAACTCCAGTCGTTCCTGGTGATGGCAAGGACCTGAAGCTGAAGACCACCGTTGCAGCGAATGCTGTGAAGGCAACCGCTACCGCACCAGTAGTTGTACAGGTCGGAAACGGTGCAACCACCGCAGCAGTGCAGGTTGTCGACTACGTTGATTACGAAGGCTTGGTTGCAGGACAGACCTACAAGTTGTCCGGCACCTTGCAAGAAGTTGCCAACGGCGCAGTAGTGAAGTCTGTCGCAACGGCAGATGCCGTATTCACTGCAGCTGCTGGCGGTGCGGGTCAAGCAACCATCGACTTCGGCACCGTAACCCTCGAGGGTGGCAAGAACTACGTGGTCTTTGAGCGCGCAGTTTCTGTAGACGCCAACGGCGCAGAGCTGAACATCGTTGACACCGATGATGATGGCAAGGCCGACGCTCCACAGAAGGCTTCCCACGAGGATCCATCGGACCCATCCCAGACCGTCGTGGTTGCGGAAGAGTTCCCTTGGGAAGAGTGGCCAACCAATGACTCCAGCATCTTTGACCTGAAGACCACGGTCTCCGCAAATGGCAAGGCTGCAGGTGCTGCACCAGTAGCAGTTTCCCCAACGGAAATCGCAGCTGGCGTGGCTGTTGTTGACGCAATCGACTACGAAGGCCTCATTGGTGGCGAGAAGTACCTGGTCACCGGCATGCTGGCAGAGTTCTTGAACGGTCAGTTCATCCGCGTGGTTGCAACCGCAGAGGAAACCCTGGCAGCAGATGCTTCCGGCACCGGAACCTGGAACCTGGCGTTCGGCAATGTTCAAGGACTGGAAGCTGGCAAGACCTATGTGGTCTACGAACGTGCAGTTTCCGTGAACGAAGATGGTACTCCGAAGAACCTCATCGATATTGATGGCGATGGAGTGCTTGATGCACCGCAACGTGCTCGTCACGAGAATCCAAACGATCTGGCACAGACCATTGTTGGTACTCCAACTGATCCACAAACCCCTGGTGGTTCCATCCCTGGACTTCCAGGTACCCCAGGCGGATCTGATCCAAACAACCCAGGTGGTTCCACCCCAACCGATCCAAATGGTTCCACTCCAACGGATCCGAATGGTTCGATCCCAACGGACCCATCCGGTTCTATTCCGAATATTCCGGGCATCCCGAATATTCCACCACTGTTGCCGTTGATTCCATTGCTGGTGATTCCATTCATCCCTGGTATCCCTGGAATTCCTTCGATTCCATCGATCCCAGGCCTCCCAGGAATTCCTGGACTCCCTGGTGGAAACACTCCAGGCGGAAACACTCCAGGCGGAAACACTCCTGGTGGCGAGACTCCTGGCGGAAACACTCCAGGTGGTGAGGCCCCTGGCGGAAATACCCCAGGTGGAAATACCCCAGGTGGAAACACTCCAGGTGGCGAAACTCCAGGTAACACCACCCCGAACACCACCACTCCAGGTCGTCCATCCAATGGCACCACCACTGGAGCGCAAGCAGGTGGCAACACCGCTGGTGACAAGGTTCGCTCTGGTGCGCAATCCGGCACCACTGCAGGTACCCAGTCTGCACAGGCTGGAACTGCAAAGAAGGGTGGCCTGGCGAACACCGGTGCAAACGTAACCATCGTTGCGCTCGCTGGCATGCTGCTGCTCGTAGCTGGCTTCGCCTTGCTGCGTCGCCGCTCGATGACTGTAGGTAAGCACAGCGCCTAACTAACAATGCGCTGGGCAAGCACAGTGCTCAGCGCAAGCCCTCAGCCCACGCGGCCCCCGGTGGCACGTGGGGGTCAGGGTAAGCAAACAGGCACCAACCGATGACGGTTGGTGCCTGTTTGGCATTGTTGGCGGGATTGGCTATGAGTGCGGCGTCGAATGAAGTGGGTGAGAGGCACCCAAAAATAGTGATAACGATATATCTACAGTGGCATGAGCAACGGCGAAATTACGCTACTTTGTTATTGCGAAAATCGGCCAAAATTCACTAATAAATGCCCCCAAAACTGCAGGTAGAACCCAATAACCCCCATAATGGGGTTACGTGCACACCAAAGGGGCAATTCAATGTGACTACACCACCACACAAGCCCTAAAGTTACACATGACACTGGAGGTTCCATGACTGTTAATACTGACGACCGGGACGCAATCGTCCACGGCAAAATTACAACCAAGCCACTAAGGAATAAGCCTGGCTTCCCATCCTGGGCAATGAAGCTGACGATGGCCATCACCGGCATCATCTTCGGCCTCTTCGTCCTCGTACATATGGTAGGAAACCTGAAGGTATACGCGGGAGAATCCTCCTTCAACGCATACGCAGACTTCCTCCGCGAATTCGGCTACCCACTCATCCCACACGAGGGCCTGCTCTGGGTATTCCGCATCGTGCTGCTCGTATCCATCATCCTGCACGTATGGGCAGGCCTCGCACTCACCGGCCGCGCACACCAATCCCGCGGCAAGTTCAAGCGCAAGAACATGGTCAGCAGCTACAACACCTTCACTGCGCGCACCATGCCAGTGACCGGCATCATCCTGCTGCTGTTCATCATCTTCCACATCCTTGACCTCACCCTCGGAGTGAAGCCAGTAGCCCCAGAAGGCTTCCAAGGTCCAGTAGACGGCTACCACGCCGCCTACCAAAACCTCATCGCCTCCTTCGAGCGCCCAGGCGTAGCAATCTTCTACATCCTGGCAATGGTGATCCTCTTCCTGCACCTGTCCCACGGCATCTGGACGGCATCCTCCGACCTCGGCATCACCGGTCACCGCACCCGCCAGGTCGTACTCTGGGTGTCCTACCTGTTGCCAGCAATCGTCATGATCGGCAACATCTCCATCCCACTGGCAGTAATGCTGGGCCTCGTCGATCAGGTTCCATTCGTCCCAGGCGCTGGGCACTAACGAGTCTGATTAAGGAGAAGAAAAACAATGGCTGAAATTACAAACCACCCGCATAATCAGACCCCTGATTTCGACTACGACGCAGCGGTTGCTGCCTTCACCGCGCCACAATCCGCCGTACCAGGCGTGACCGTCGGCAAGGTTCTGAAGGACAACGCACCACACGTCGTAGGCCAAGACCAGCAATGGCAATACGCCAAGGAACACTTCGGCATGGTATCCCCGCTGAACCGCGCCAAGTTCCGCATCCTCATCGTCGGCACCGGCCTCGCCGGTGGTGCAGCAGCAGCAGCCCTCGGCGAACTCGGATACGACGTCAAGGTCTTCACCTACCACGACTCCCCACGCCGCGCACACTCCATCGCAGCACAGGGTGGCGTGAACTCCTCCCGCGGCAAGAAGCTGGACAACGACTCCACCTACCTGCACGCCAAGGACACCGTAAAGGGTGGCGACTACCGCTGCCGCGAAAATGACTGCTGGCGCCTCGCAATGGAATCGCCAAAGGTCATCGACCACATGAACGCCATCGGCGCACCATTCTCCCGCGAATACGGCGGCACCCTCGCAACCCGCTCCTTCGGCGGTGTGCAGGTATGCCGCACCTACTACACGCGCGGACAAAGCGGACAGCAGCTGCAGCTGGCCACCACCTCCGCCCTGTACCGTCAAATCGGTGCCGGCCACGTGGAAATCTTCACCCATTCGGACCTGGTAGACCTTATCGTTGAGGATGGAGTATGCCAAGGCATCATCACCCGTAACCTCATCACCGGTGAGCTCACCGCCCACACCGGCCACTGCACCGTGCTCGCTACCGGCGGCTACGGCAACGTGTACCACATGTCCACCCTGGCAAAGAACTCCAACGCATCCGCAATCATGCGTGCCTACGAGCTAGGCGCCTACATGGCATCCCCATCCTTCGTGCAGTTCCACCCAACCGGCCTGCCAGTGAACTCCACCTGGCAATCCAAGACGATTCTCATGTCCGAATCGTTGCGTAACGACGGCCGTATCTGGACGCCAAAGAAGAAGGGCGACGACCGCGACCCGAACTCCATCCCTGAGGACGAGCGCGACTACTTCCTCGAGCGTCGCTACCCAGCATTCGGCAACCTCGTGCCACGCGACATCGCATCCCGTGCAAACGCACAACAGATCAACGCTGGCTACGGTGTAGGCCCAATGAAGAACTCCGTATACCTGGACTTCAAGGACGCAATCGAACGCCTCGGTGAAAACACCATCCGCGAACGCTACTCCAACCTCATCCAGATGTACGAAGAGGCAATCGGCGAAGACGCATACAAGACCCCAATGCGTATCGCCCCAACCTGCCACTACACCATGGGTGGCCTGTGGACCGACTTCAACGAAATGACGTCCATCCAAGGCCTGTTCTGCTCCGGCGAATCCTCCTGGATGTACCACGGTGCAAACCGCCTGGGCGCAAACTCCCTCTTGTCCTCCTCCGTTGAGGGCTGGTTCACCCTTCCGTTCACAATCCCTAACTACCTGGCCCCACGTCTGAACACCCCAATCCCAGACGCTGAAGGACCAGCAGCGAAGGCGGCGTTGAAGCGAGCTCAGGATCGCATCGAACGGATCATGAACATCAACGGTCCAAACCCACACAGCGCTGAGTACTACCACCGTCAACTCGGTGAAATCCTGTACTTCTCCTGTGGTGTTTCCCGCAACGTCAAGGACATGCAGTCCGGCATCGAACGCATCCGTGAACTCCGCAAGGACTTCTGGGAAAACGTTCAGGTCACCGGCACGGCAGACGACATGAACCAGGCGTTGGAATACGCTGTTCGCGTTGCTGACTACATCGACCTCGGCGAGCTCATGTGCGTCGACACTCTCGA
>JBHAQQ010000155.1:0-19026 GCA_041830435.1 Corynebacterium sp. | reverse complement strand
GGCATGCGGGGAATGCCCGAAGGTGCGACCCCCAACCTCGGCCCGCTGGAAGGTATCCTGCGCCAATTCAACAACATGAACATGGCTGCGGCACTGGGGGCTCAACTTGCGGCACTGTCCAAGACCGTGGTGATGTCCACCCAATGGGGCATCCCACTGTCTGCCGATGCTGTGGTTGCCATCAACACCTACCACCTCGACAAGCTGATGAAGATCTTCGGCTGTGAAAAGCACGAAGCGATCATCTACCTAGCAGCGCGCGAAGCAGCACATCATCGCCTCTTTGCGCACACCCCGTGGCTGCTGGAACGGATCATTCTGGATATTGAAGAATTCGCTGCGGGCCTGGAATTGGACACCACGGACATGCAGGAAGCCATGTCCGAATTCAACCCGGAAATGCTGAACGATCCGGCGCAGATGCAGGAAATGATGCAGCGTCTGCAGGGGATGGATACTTCACCAAAGGTAGTTTCCTCTCATGCGCATGCACGCGAGCGGCTGGAAACCACCTTGTCGCTCATTGAAGGCTGGGTGGACGTAGTGGTGGCGAATGCTCTCGAAGCACGCTTCCCGCAAGTCACCATGATCCACGCGGGTTGGACAACCTACCGTGCGGAGATAACTCCTGGCCAGGAAGCATTGCTGAAGAGCTACGGTTTGAGCTTGGCGGCGCCGCAGGCTGATGCTGCTGCGGAATTGTGGGTGAAGTTGGAGCAGGCCGTGGGCCGCCAGCGACGCGATCAGGTGTGGAACCATCCGGATTTCTTGCCGGATACTTCCGATCTTGGAAACCCAGCTGCGTTTATTGGCCAGGTGAAATTGGATGGCGAGGAATTGAGCGCCTTCAACCCGATTTCGGAGATTGAGAAACTCGAGGAAGAGCTTCGACGCCTTGCCGAACAGCAAGACGAAGAAAACAACGATAACGATAAGGACGCGGATTAGCCACGAACCGCTGCCTTGCACTCCCCTCCCATGTTAGAGTGAACGTCACAAGAACAAGGGAGGGGATTTCTTGTGGAACCAGCTACTTCTATGTTGGCCAATGGGGAATTGTATGAGTTTGCTTCGATGGAGATTCAACTCGCGCCGCAAATGAGTCTGCTGTTGCGGCCCCAGGTGGGTGTGCAGTTTGGGGTGCTGCCTGAGTATGCGGTGGTGTTGCCAGTTCCGGCAGGTGTGAAGGCCAGCAGTGTGGTGCATGTATTATCCACAGCGCGCAGGCCCCTGCACGTGCAGAAATTGGTGGATCAGTTACGCTATTGCGGTTTTGTTCCGGAGGTGGCTTTGGCCATTTTGGAGGAATTGTTCCGGGCCGAGGTGTTTGTTGAGGCGAATTGGCCGGCGAAGGCGTTGGAGAAGGGCGCCCTGCAGATGCCGGGAAACCACGGCGAGAAAGATGCTGCGCAGGTGTGTGTCCTTGGAGGCGGGTTCGCGACAGAAGAGCTATTGAAGGCATTACATCGATTGGGTGTGCCAGCGGTGGAGGTGGGTGACCCTGCTGATGCTGCTGGTGGTGTGTTGTTGAGTGGTGGTGATCTGTGGCTGGCGAATGATGCGTTGTATGCGCTGATGGTACGGGGTGTGGTGCATGTGCCGTGCGGTTGGGTGGATGATCGGGTGGCGGTTGGGCCGTTGGTGGTTCCGGGTGCGACGGCTTGTTTGAACTGTTTGGATGTGCTCCATGAGCAGCGGGATGTGGGTTGGCGGGCTGTGCGTACGCAGGCTGTGGCGCAACCGCGTTTCCGTACTCGCCAGGAGTTGCAGGTGTTGAGTTTTCTGGTTTCGCGGCTGGTGCGGGATGTGGTGCTTCCGTGGTGGGAGCAGGGTGCTGATGCTTCGCGTATTCCGCCGGTGCTTCGGCAGCGGACGTTGTTCCGCACTGGTTCGTTTCATTTGTCGCAAACTCCACTGCCTGCGACTCGGGTGGCTGATTGCCGGGTGTGTTCGTTGGCAATTACGTGAAGTTGTCGATGATTGCCAAGATGTCTTCACCGAATTCTTGTACTTTCACCGGACCCATTCCTGGAATGTTAAGCAGCTCGTGTTCGGTGCGGGGCTGTTGCGTTGCGATGGCTTGGAGGGTGGCGTTGCTGCAGATGACGAACGCTGGGACGTCGCGGGTGGCGGCTTGTTTGCTACGCCAATCGCGGAGCTTAGTGACGAGAAGTTGTTCGAGTTCTGGTGCGTGTTCGGCACAGTAGCCCACGATCATGGCGGTGGGGTTGTCCAGTCGTTCACCACACGTGCCGCAGATGCTGCGAAGTTGTTTCGTGTGGGTTCGTTTGTTGTGGGTGCCGCTGGTTGCGGTTGCGTTGCCAGCGGTTGCGTGCTGTTCGTTGCCTCGTGTGTGTTCGTGTGGCACGAGCCCATCGAGGAATCGGGTGCGTTTGCGGTTCGCTTTTCCTCCTGGTTGGCGGGCCAGCGACCATGACAAGTAGAGGTGTTCGCGGGCACGGGTGATGCCGACGTAAAAGAGGCGCCGTTCTTCTTCGATCGCTTCTTGGGCACCCTTACCTTTGAGGGCATAGCGGATTGGCATCATGCCTTCGTTGAGGCCGATGAGGAATACGGCATCCCACTCCAACCCTTTCGCTGCGTGAATGCTCGCCAGGGTAATCCCGGTTGTGCGGGGTGGGTTTTTCGATTCGGCGCGTTCAAGGAGCAATCCAAGTACGGTTGGCAGGCTGAGGGGTGCGGTGGATTCGCTGATGATTTCTCGGACAAGTTCGACGAGTGCGTTGAGGCTGTTCCAGCGTTGCCGTTCTTGGGTGCCTTGTGGTTCTTCTGGTTTGTATCCGATGCGGCTGAGCGCGGCTTGCACTGCCGGGATAACGTTGTCTGGTTCGGGGTCGAACTGGCTGGCTGCGCGTTTCAGTGCGGCTATGGCTTCGCGGATTTCTGCCCGGTTGAAGAATCCTTCGCCACCTTTGACTTGGTATCCCAGGCCGGCTTGGTCGAGGGCGTATTCGATGCCTGCGGATTGTTCGTTAATGCGGTAGAGGACGGCGATGCTGTTTGGGTTCACCCCTTCGGTGATGAGGCGTTGGATGTGTTGTACTACTCCTGCTGCTTCTTCGGGGTCGTTGGGGTATTCGGTGAATACGGGTGTTGGGCCGTTTGGTCGTTGGCCTTCGAGTTCTAGGCGGGTGCCGGCGGCTCGGCCGGTGGCTTTGCTGATGACGTTGTTGGCGAGCGTGACGACTTCTGGGGTGGATCGGTAGTCCCGGTGGAGGCGCACCACGGTTGCTTCTGGGTAGGTGCGGGAGAAGTCGAGGAGGTAGTTGGGGCTTGCCCCGTTGAAGCTGTAGATAGTTTGGTTTGCGTCGCCTACGACGGTGAGGTCGTCGCGCTCCCCGAGCCATGCTTCGAGCACGCGTTGTTGTAGTGGGGTGACGTCTTGGTATTCGTCGACGACGAAGGTGCGGTAGCGTTCCCTGAATTCGTCGGCGATGCCGGGGTTGGATTCGATGGCTCCTGCCATGTGGAGCAGGATGTCATTGAAGTCAAAGATCATTCCTTCTGGGGAGGCTTTGAGCTTTTCGTAGGTTTGGAAGACTTTGACGAATTGTTCTGGTGGGATGGGGCAGTCGCGGCGGGCTGGTTCGATGTAGCGTGGGTAGTCTGCGGCGGCGATGAGGGAGGATTTTGCCCAGGTGATTTCACCGATCATGTCGCGGAGTTTGTCGGTGCTGGTATCTGCGCCTGCTGCACGAGCGGCGGCGGCCACGATGCGGAAGGTGTTGCTTTCGAGGCGCCATGCGAGGTCGCCGGCGTATTGTCCCCAGAAGTAGCCGAGTTGGCGGAGTGCTGCTGCGTGAAATGTTTTGGCTTGGACTTTTGCCACATTCATGAGGGTGAGGCGTTCGCGCATTTCTGCGGCTGCTCGGTTGGTGAATGTCACGGCGAGTACGTGGTCTGGGTTGACGTATCCGCCGTCGACGAGGTGCGCGATGCGGTGGGTGATGGTGCGGGTTTTACCGGTTCCGGCACCTGCGATGATGCAGACGGGTCCGCGCGGTGCGGTGGCGGCGAGTTGTTGTTCGGGGTCGAGTGTTGCCACTAGGAAAGGTTCTCCTCCGGTCCTTGGTTGGAGCGGACGTAGAGGATACGGTCGCCGGGTTCGATGGTTTCCGCTTCGGTTGCGTCGATGCGGTACAGCTCGCCGGAGCGCACAACTCCGAGTACGACGTCTTCAAGTACGCGGGGGTTACCGCCAACTTCTTGTTCGGTGACGAGTCGCTCGGCGATGGAAAAGCCTTCGTCTGGGCTGAGGAGATCTTCCATCATTTCGGTCACTGATGGGGTGAGGGTTGCCAGCCCCATGAGGCGTCCTGCGGTTTCGCTGGATACGACGACGGAGTCCGCACCGGATTGGCGGAGGAGGTGGGAATTGTCGGATTCGCGGACGCTTGCCACGATGGTTGCACTTGGCGCGATTTCACGGACGGAGAGGGTGATGAGGACGGCGGCGTCGTCTTGATTCGGGGCGACGACGACGGCCCGGGCGCGAGTCACACCAGCGAGTTTAAGGATGTCAGATCGGGTTGCGGAGCCGTGCACGGTGACGAGTCCTTGGGCGCTTGCGTGTTCCAATACGTCTTTGTCGTTATCAATCACCACGATTTGGGTTGGCGATACTCCGTCGGCGAGCAGTGCGGTTACAGCTGAGCGGCCTTTGGTGCCGTAGCCAACGACGATGGTGTGGTTTCGCATGCGTTTCCTCCAGCGGCGCAATTGTAGCGTTTTTCGGGATTCTTCAGTGAGGACGGAGAGGGTGGTACCAACGAGCAGGATCAGGAAGATCACTCGCAGTGGGGTGATGACGATGACATTGACGAAGCGGGCGTGCTGCGAGACTGGTGCGATGTCGCCGTAGCCTGTGGTGGAGAGGGATACGGCTGCATAGTACACCGCGTCGAGGAAGGTGTTAATTCCGCTGTATCCTTCCCTATCCCAGTAGGCGGTGAGGGCCGTGAGAAAGAGAAGGATGAGCGCGTAGACCATGCGGCGCATGATGAGCCACCAGGGGCTGGTGGCGCTAGGTTCTGGGATTCTAACGATTCCTAGCAGTGCATGCGGTGGGAGGACGTCGACTTCTTTGTCGGCGTCAAGGGTTTCCCGCAGGCGGTTTTTCATGATGGTGGTTCTTCCCAGCTTGTGAGTAAGTGTTGAAGTTCTTCGGCATTGGGTAGTGTATCCGGTTCGTATGTTTCGCCGGTTGCAACATAGTGGAATGCTGCGCGGATTGCGCTTGGGTCAATAGTAGTTCCAATTCGGCTTTCTAATATCTTTGCCCAGGCCAGTCGGTACACCGCGAGTTGCACTGCGGCTGCTTTCATGGCGGTTGGGGTGGGTTTGCGCCCAGTTTTCCAGTCCACAACGGTCCACCCGGTGGTTGGGTCGGTTCCTTCATGGAAGATGGCATCGATGCGACCTTCGAAAACTCGTCCGGCTAGGGTCACGGAGTAGGCAGCTTCAACTTCGACGGGGGTGCGATTCGCCCATGGCGAGTTGAGGAATTGTTGTTTGAGTTGTTCCAGTTGTGGATCTTCGAGCGTTGCATCTGCGGCGCCAGGCAGTTCCGTGTCGTCGATGAGGAGGTTCGTGCCGTAGTGATGTTCCAGCCAGGCGTGGAATGCGGTTCCTCGTTTGGAATATGGTTGGGGTTCCATGGGGACTGGGCGGCGGAGACGGCGAAGATATTCTTCGGTGTCTTTGGCTATGGCAACTGCTTCGGTGGCGGTCAGGCGGCTTGCTAGTGGGATGACCACTTCCGATTGATGCGCGTTGGTGTGCTCAGCGATGAGCACTTCTGCTTCTGCCATCCATGCGCGATAACGCTCCGCTACGTCCGGGTCTGCAGTGAGCGTTGCCAGGCTGGTTTCGCCTAGTTGGTGTGGTTGGGTGTGGACGTATTGCATTTGTGCTTGGATGTCGGGATGCGCTGCTCGCGGTAGCGATTGCCCAAGTTCGTCAGTCGTAGCGTTTTGACATTCGTCTTGCTGCTTTTTCCATGCATCGATGAATGCTTCCCGTTGGTCCAGGATGGCGTTGCTTGGTCGGAGGAGTATGTCTTCCCGGGTTGGCTCTTCGGGTGCTGCTGTTTTCTTCGTGTCAGTTGTTTCTTTCCATATATCGCCATTGGTGGTCCAATGGTCGATGCCTGGGATCGCTTCCCATTGCGCGGACTCCCAGGCCGCAAATTCTTGATCCTGGGTTTTGGCATGTGCTGATTGGCGGCGTGCCATGGTGTTGCGGAGGAGTGCTAGTTGTGCGGATGGGTCGCGGAAGGATTGGTTTTCCGGGTTCTGCGCTGAGCCACTGACGATGAGGGTATGTTTGGTGCGCGTGATGGCCACATAGAACAAACGGTCGGCTTCCCGGGCTTCAAAACGTCCTACTTGCTTCTTGAATGCATTAACCGCTGCTTTGTGGTCTGCGTTGGTTGGCCCGGTTTCTTTGTCTGAGGTGACTTCCAGTTCCGGCATGGATTCATAGCTGGTGCTGCCTTGGACTGTGGTGCCCTGCTGCCCCTGTGTATCGTGCCTGTCTGCAATGTCAGTTACGAGTTCGGCGTCGCCACGGAGCGAGGACGGGATGCGCCATGGTTTGGTGACCCAAGTTTCCGGAGACTTGGGTGCAGATTGATCCGCGTAGGTACTGCGGTCTGCGTGTGGTACCGCAACAATGTCCCATTCAAGTCCTTTTGCTTTGTGAACGGACAGGATTTGGACGCAGTTGCTTTGCTGGAGCATCTCTCCTGCCTCGAGGCCTTTGTCGCGTTCGGCCGCGGTGTCGAGGTAGTTCACGAGCGCGGCGGCGCTGCCTCCCGCGAGTTCGGCAAAGCTGCGGACTATTTCTGCAAATTGGTCCAGGTGGCTGGTTCCAATTGAGGTGGCGGTGTCGCGATTCCAACGGGTGAGCACTTCGGTGCGGATGCCCATCATCCGCTCTATGTCAGCAATGAGGTCCGGCAGCGCTTTGGAGAGGCTGTGCCTGCGCAGTTGACCGAGTTCTGCCGCGAGGATGCGCAGTCGTTGTGCGCCTTCTTCGCTCATGCCAAATTCTTCAGCGTTGCCCAGGTCGGCAAGTGCATCACCCATGCCAACAGTGGTGTTGTCGGTCGTGGCGAGCACATCCAGGATCGGTTCGGCGGGCCCATCAAGTAGGTGGCTGAGGTTGAGTTCTTCGGCGAGCAGTGCTTTGCGTTGTTCAGCACTCAGCGTTGCTTGGGTGGTTTCGCTGGTTGGTTGTTGTCGTTGTGTGGAGTTGAGCTGTTTTGCACGATGTTGAAGTGCGGCGATATCTGCGGCGCCGATGTTCCAGCGAGGTCCGGTGAGGAGTCGGAGGAGGGCGATGTCATCGCCTGGGTCGACAAGTAGTTTGAGGGTGGCGTGAATGTCAGCGATTTCTGGGATGTTGAGCAAGCCAATTCCAGCACCTAGCTCAACTGGGACTCCGCGTGCTCGGAGTTTTTCGTAGATTGGGATTGCTTCTTTGTTTTTGCGGATGAGTACAGCTGCGCTGAATGGTTGGGTGGTGTCGCGTTGTTCCCAGCGTTGTTGGAGATTGTCGGTGAGCCAATTGAGTTCTTCTTCGCGGGTGTCGAAGAAGTTGATACTGACTTCGCCCTCCGGCGCGTGTTGGTGGGGTTTCAACGCCGATACAAGACGCTTCCGTCCTCCGTCGACCATGGCCCATTCTGATGATGCATTTGCCAGTTCCAGGGCGATTTTTGGGTTTCGCCAGGAGGTTAGCAGTTCCAATTTGCGTGCTGGCTCGCCTGCTGCGTTGTGGAAATCGGTACGGAATTTCACGAGGTTGGCTGCAGTTGCACCACGGAACATGTAGATGGATTGCATTGGGTCACCAACTGCAGTGACGGAGAGGGAGTCATCTTGGCCTTGGCCAAAGAGTGTGGAAAGGAGGATGCGTTGCGCGTGACCGGTATCTTGATATTCATCAAGCATGACAAGGCGGAAGCGTTTGCGTTGCGCATTCCCCATGAGCGGATGTTGTTTGGCAATGGTTGCCATGGCGGACATTTGTTGGCCGAAGGTACGCACGCCTTGTTCGGTGTGTAGCCTGCGGTATTGGGACACATAGTCCAGAAGTTCTAGTCGACTCTCTTGGGTTTCAAGGAAACCGAGATTGTCCTTGTTCAGTGCTTTTGATCTGCTGCTCAGCGGCAGCGATTCGAGCTCTCTGATGGCGGCGAGGGTTTCCTCTTTGACGTCTTCGATGGAGACCATGTGGTTGTCCATCTCTTCAACAATGTTGTGGAGTTCGCCGATGAGTTTGTCGCGGTCTACGTACCGTTCACCGCCGGTCCAGTGCTGGAGCATGGTGTAGCTGAGAATCCAACGTTCAGCTTCGGTGATGAGTTGGGAGTTTGGCTCCAATGCCTCCAACAGGGCATATTCACGGAACAGTTCGCCGGCGTAGGCGTCGTAGGTCAGCACGGTTGGGGAGATGTTGTTGAACCATGTGCGTCGTTCATCATGTTCTTCAAGTTGTTGCATGAACGCCTCGCTGCGGGCGAGGGAGGTCAGGCGGCTTCGAATACGTTGGTTGAGCTCCCCTGCAGCTTTCTTGGTGAATGTGAGTCCAAGAATTTGTTCTGGTCGGACAAATCCATTTGCCACCATCCATACGGCGCGGGCTGCCATCGTTTCGGTCTTGCCGGCGCCGGCGCCAGCCATCACGAGCGTTGCGCCGGACGGTGGTGCACTGATGACCTTGGCTTGTTCCTCTGTTGGGGCGTAGCTTTGCCCCATGTAGTGGGCGAGTTGTTCTGGTGTGAACTGGGCGTTTGTGTTTGGGTTGTTCATTTAGATCACCGTTGCGGAGGTCTGTTGGGCTGGACAAATGCTGTGGAAATCGCATTGACGGCAATGGCTGCCGGGGGTTGCCTGGAATGTTGGCCCATTGCTCAGTGTGGCTGCGCGTGTGATGAGTTCTTCTAGCTCGCCAATTTGGGAGTCCAGGAGTTCCGCTTGTACGCGAACGGTTGTGCCGACGGTATTACTCATTGGATAGACCAATGATGCTCCACCGGGCTTGTATCCAAGATCCCTGCTGACGACGTATTGGTACGTGCGGAGCTGAATATCGCTTTCCGCGAGTTCCTTCGACTTTGCAGTCTTGCTGGTCTTAAAGTCAATGACTTGGGCAACACCTGTTTCATTGACAATGAGCAAGTCTATTCTTCCCTGCACCTGCACATCGGGTTGCCCTTCCTCCGTGGTTATGACGGTACGCACCTGCAATTCAGAGAGCATTTGGTCACCGTGGGCCATCTGCTGTTGTAGCCACTGATTGAGTTTGCTGAGTCCTGTGCAGAGTCGTTCAATTTCCTTGGTTTGGTGCTGCGGAGTTCCTTCATTAATCAATGGATACACCCGCTGCAACAGGTCAGTTGCTTCTTCGAGCCCCATGCCATGGAGCATCGCATCGGCCAGTGCGTGAACGATCGTTCCGACTTTCATGTAGATCGTGGTGCCGATGATGGTGCCGTTGCTGTCCAAGAAGCGTTTCAGTGGGCAGGTCAGAATGGATTCAACTGCTGATGGGCTGATGCGCAAGGTGTGGTGGTTTTGCAAGCGGGCGTTTGTCGAAGGGTTTCTGCTTCCCCACCAGGTTTCTGGTGCTGCGCCGAACAAGTCAGCATCGGCAAGCCGAGCGAGTACGGCTCCTGCTGCCCGTCGTTCATCTTCCGAGGCTTCCTGGTTCATGAGCACTCCGCGAAGTTCTGCAATGAAGGGCTCTATTGCACTCACGCGTGGGTGTTCGCTCACGACGGTGGCAAATCCTGTTTCGGTACCCGTGTCGTTGTTGCCTTCTTGTGGGTCGGAAGTGAGTGTTTTCGCATCCAATTGTTCCTGGGTCAGCCCACCGATTTCCCCAATAAATCGGGATGGCTCGAGTGCTTCCTCACCAGTATTTTTCACAGCAAATACCGTGGTGCTTTCGGTGGCTCGGGAGATGGCCAGGAGGAATAGACGGCGTTCCTCCTGCAACGCGGCCTCAAAGGTTGCGCGCGGTAGGCTTGGGTCCATACCGAGGTCAAGTAGGTCGACCAATTCGGTTTGTCCAAAGAGACTGCCAACTGTTGCTCCAGCGGGCCAGGAATCATCTTGCACATTCGCGATGACCACATGCTTCCATTGACGTCCTGCAGCAGCGTGCGCAGGCAGAATTTCCACGGCGTTTGTTGTCACTCCTCTGCGTTCACGGGTACCTGTTGGAAGTTCTTGGGATCGTACTTCGGCAATAAACGTGGCTGCACTGGCTTGGGGATTTCTTTCCACAAAGTCACCCGCCAGGTCAAAGAGGTTCATCACAGCATCGAGGTCCTCATCGGCTTGCGCTCCGGCAGTTCCGCCTTTCAAGGCACGCCATTGGAGGTGGGTCGATAGGTCCGTGGCTTGCCAAATATGCCACAGCACCATTTCCACGCTGTGCCCACCGGCGACTGCATTTCGCGCTGCTTCGGTGATGCTCGTAATCCGGTGGAGTACCTGCAGCTCCCGCGGATTCAGCATTGCGCGTACTTCTGCCAAGTCCGCTGGTGCAATCGTGGATCGCTGCTGTGGCTGCAGCACCAGGTGATACAGCAGCTCATCTGGGGAAACTCCCAACCACTGTTCGTGTGTTGTCGCAATTCCTGCAAGTCGCTGCCGAAGCCTTCGCAGCATCACTGGGTCAGCCCCGCCGACGACGGATTCCATCAGCGTTGTGAGTTGCTCAAAACTCAAATCAGTCAGGGCACTTTCCATTGCAATCAACAACAGTCGAACCAACGGTTGTTCAGCCAAAATTACAGCCGAACTGTCGATCTTGACCGGCACCCCGTAGTTCAACATAGCGCGGCGCAGCTGGGGAATCTGCTGAGCGGAGCGTACGATCACCGCAATGTCGCTCCAGGCCGCACCCGTATTGCGATGTGTGGTGAGCAAATGCTGCACAATCGCCATGCGTTCAGCCGTGCGATTCGGCGCGATCTGCACCTCAAGGCCAACCGGTGATGCATCCTGGCACTCCACGGATCCTGCGGGGCTAGCGATGCTCAACGGAATGCGGTGTGCTTGGCGCGGAAGTCGTTTTCTCAACGCATTGACCGCTTGTGCAACTCCATCAGGCACACGGTGGGAGGAACTCAATTCCAACAGATACTGTTCGTCGGAGTCTGCGGCTTGGTCAGCCAAATCCAAGAGGAAGGATTCATTGGCACCCCGGAAGTGAAATACACATTGATCTGGGTCCCCAGCCACGATTACCCGGGCGCGCTGATGCATATACGATTGCACAAATTGTGCCGCCGCAGGGTCCAGATTCTGCGCATCATCGACCAATATGAGGGAGATGGAATCTCGGTGTTGCTGATGCAACGCACTGCCTTCCGGCGAGGCGATGGCTTGCAGGGTAGCGTGGAGCAACTCGGACGCATTGACGTTGACGTTATTCGCGAGACGCTGCACTTGTTCATACTGTTGCTGGAACACTCCCGCTGCCTGCCACAGCGAATGTTGATGGAGGTTGCCGAGTTCCTCTAGCGCTTGCCCATCCACTCCGCGCTCAGCCGCACGAAGCAGGAGATCTCGCAATTGCCGAGCAAATCCGACAAGTGGGAGTGCAGCACGCAATTGCTCCGGCCAATATGCAATGAGTCCGTCTTCCACTTGGCCACGCAGGAGTGTACGAATTTGCATGTCATGCTCTGCGCCGGTCATGAGCCGAGGGGCCGGCTCCCCGTTCGCAATGGCAACGGCTCGATACATAGCAAAGGCCCAGGAGTGCACGGACCGCACAATCGTGCCCTCCGTGGCGAATGCTCCTGAACTCGCCACCCGATCGAAAAACTCTTGGCGAATCGCACTCGCCGCCTCCCGCGATGGTGCGACGAAGAAGATTTCTTCTGCCTTTCCACCTTGCCGAATGAAATTGACAGCAGCGTCGATCAACAACGAGGTTTTACCGGTCCCCGGACCACCGATTACAACATAGGGCTTGGCATTCGCCAGCCGAGGATCATGCGTCACGAGGGCATGTGACAAACCCTCATAGGTTCGCGGTGTAGGTTGGGGCAGGGTGGCGTCGAGTTTCATGCGCGGCTGCTGTCCCACCCCGATACGTCGCGCAAGCTGCTCACCCAATTGCGCCGCACCTACCTGCGTTTCCGGACGATACTCCGTTGGGTCCAAATTGCTCATCAAAAGGCTCCAGATCAATTCATTCGGGTGCCACCGCCTGCAGATACCGGCAAGGAATCAGCAGAGCAGCCCCGAGTGCCAACCTATGCGTTGCCATTGTTTCAGGCACACCCTACACACACTCCCCCACTCTACCCCCGCAACACATCATTAGCTGCGTAAACAGCGTCGTTCGAGGCTTAGTTGTCAGCTTCGGTTGCGGTTTCGCCTGCCCCGTCAGCTTCGGCATCCTTGGCACGAGCAACCCGCGCAGCCACCACATCGGCAATGCGGGACAACCCATCCCAGGCTGCCGGTTGCGCCAAAGGATGCAAGACATGCACAAACAGGCGATACAGGCAGGCATGCAACAGCAGCTGATCAAAATCCGCCAAATGCGACCAGCGATCAATCAACGCATCTGGGGCATTTCCCCAAGCACACCCATCCACGATCAACAACGCCACTGACCAGCCAATCGGGTGCCAAGCCGGCACAAAATCCGTGATGATAGGGTCGGCTGCGTCGTCGAAGATGATACAGCTCAACGGATCACCGTGAACCAAATCCACCTCCGCCTCGAGCGGGGTTCTCAGCTCCAGCAAGTCACCGATCTTCACGAGCGCCGCAGCGATGTCCTCACGCGGTACTGACTGCCCATCCAGGACTGCTTCGATCCATGGCGTTGGGTCTTCGGCAACGGCAGCGGCGTCCGCCGCGGCGAACACATCGGCTTCTGCCCAATCTTCACCGAATGCTGGCAACTGGAAGAACTCTGGCCGCCGAGCAAACGACGCTCCCCCGTCCTCCGTAAGGTCCTCCGAAAGATCACGCAAGGCCTCATTGAAACGCAGGATCGCTGCCGCCATTTCATCAAAGCGGGGTGCGGGACTGCCCGACAAAAACGTCCGCGCGCGCCATCCAAGCACGCTGGTGCGCCCATCGCTCGACGGAATCGGTCGCGACACTGCCACGCCACGGGGCCTGATGTGTTGCATGATGCGCCCAATCCACGCCGCCTGCGCAGGCTCAGCAGCCGGCCCCAGCACGGCTCGATCGCAGCGCCAACCATAAGCCCATTCCTCACCGAGCTGCGTCGGGGTGGCTGAAGGCACCTGAAAAATACCTTTCACGTGCTGGTCTGGTGCTGCAATGCCGTTGTTCATCAGGTACGCCTACTGTGTTGTCTCGGTGGTATTTCAGCCTGCTGCCGGCGTGAATGGGTATGGCCAAGGATTTGGACGACAAATATTGCCATTGTCTTGGTACACCTCAGCCGGGTCGAGCTTGAACAGTTCACTATTGCTCAACGACAGGGTCTGCTGCATCATGATTGGCGCCAATTCGCCGTTGGCTTCGCACTGCTGATGTGCGGCGTACCCCAGCCCGTGTCCCAGTTCATGATTGACCAAGTACTGCCGGTAACCACCCAGATCACCTTCCCAAGGGACTGCCCCACGAATCCACCGAGCTTCGTTCAGCACGACGCGATTGCCAATTGGGTAGTAGCAGCTGGTTTCCAGCTTGTACGTATTTCCGCAAACCGCGTGGGTGGTGGCGGCGGTGGTGAGCTGAAAGCGAAAATCTGGTTGCTTTCCATCCAGATCTTCTTCCCGAACGTGCTGAAACGCGAAGCGTTTATCCCCGATCCATGATTTTGGATTATTGAGGGTGGCGTCGATCATGGTTGCGAACGCGTCGGCCCCTCCAAACTGTGCGGGATCGATGGTGCTTTCCATCTCCACCACATAGGTATAGGTCCGTTCTTCACCCGCACCGAAAGGCGCTCCCGGTTGGCCAACGATTCGGTACTCCCCGGAGCTGTCCTCGGTATATGGCGCCCCTGCAGGAAGTTCTCCCAGGGCACCGCCAGCGAGCGTACCTTCCGGCACGGGACCTGGCACGCCCTCGCCGATGTCCGCTTGCGCCGTCTGCGATGCAGATTCCCCCGTCACGTTTGCGCTGGTGTTTTGGGTTTCAGGAGCGGCATCGTCGCCGGTAATTGCGTTAACGAAGATGCTGCCAGTTATCAGCGCCACCACGCCCAGCAGCGAGGCGCGCGCCCACCAACCTACCTGCGGTTCCGCCGGCGCAGCCGCCCGACGACGACGCCCACCGCTGGCGCGATGGGTGGAATTCCGGGTATGCGTGTTCTCCCCTGCCCGCGGAGTACTCCCCGGCGCAGGCAGGTCAAACCGTTCTGGCTGTGACATCAACAATCACGCAACTTAGCTGCTCACAGGAAACCAACGGTGCCGCGAGTCTCCGCAGCTACCTCGGCATATGCAACATACTGCCGAGCCACAATAACCTTATTGCCCTTGACTGATTCCAGCACGAGCGTGGCACGATCCTCAGCGGATTGCAGGAACGCTTCAAGCTTGGCCACCACCGCATCTTGTGCCTCTGCTGAATCCACTACGAGCTCGCGGGCATTGTGCACGAAACCAATCTTGATCTGCATCCTTCAATATCCTTTCCCAGGAATAACCACGGTATCTACAACGGTATCTGCAGCTGAAACTCCTTGGTGCATTGCACTACGGTTCAGCACATACCGAACATCATACAGGCGAACGCCAGCAGGGATGAATGCTAAAATTCCACGCATGACGTTTAAGGACCTCGGCGTGGCCATAGAGATCGTTGACGCCTTAACCGCGCAAAACATTCACGAACCATTCGCCATCCAACAACTCTGCATTCCGCTCGCTTTGGACGGCAAAGACATCATCGGCCAGGCCCGCACGGGCACCGGCAAAACCCTCGGCTTCGGCATTCCGCTCCTCGACCGAGTGTTCGACGACGCCGACATCACCGAACTCGACGGCACACCCCGCGCCCTCGTCGTCGTGCCCACCCGCGAGCTTTGTCTCCAAGTCACGCAAGACTTGCAGGAAGCGGCGTCGAATCTTCCGGTTCGGATCACCCCAATCTACGGCGGAGTTCCCCTCGAACCCCAAACCCGCACCCTCCGCGACGGAGTGGATGTGATCGTGGGCACCCCCGGACGCATCATCGACCACCTCGAGCACCACAACTTGGACCTCTCAACCGTGCAAATCGTTGTACTCGACGAAGCCGATGAAATGCTCGACCAAGGATTCCTCGAGGACGTGCAACGAATCCTGCACGCCACCTCCCCAACCCGCCAAACCATGCTGTTCTCCGCCACGCTACCAGCACCAATCATGGCCCTTTCGCGCACCCTCATGACCCACCCGGTGATGATCCACGCCGACGAAAGCCACAGCGAACCAACCCATCAACGCATCAACCAAATCGTCTTCCAATCACACAAATTTGACCGCACCGCGACGCTCGCCAAGATCCTGCAAACACCACAGCGCGGCCGCACCATCATCTTCACCACCACCAAACGCAACTGCGAACACGTCGCCACCGCCCTCAGCCAACTCGGATTCCGCATCGGCACCCTCAACGGCAACATGCGCCAAGAACACCGCGAACGAGTCCTCACAGCGTTCCGGAACGACCCAACCGGCATCCTCGTAGCCACTGATGTCGCAGCTCGCGGCATCGACATCGACCAGATCACCCACGTCATCAACGACCAAGTGCCCCACGATGCCCGAACCTACGTTCACCGCATCGGCCGCACCGGACGCGCAGGCCACACCGGCACCGCCATCACCTGCGTCGGCTGGGATGAAGTCAATCGCTGGAACACCATCGCCGAAACCCTCAACCTGCACCACCTGCTGAATCCACCGCAATGGTTCAGCACCACCCCGGACTTCCTCGCAGCCATGCACCTGCCAACCCCCACCCCTGAGCAAACCGCCATTACCAAGGCACCAACAGCGAAGACAGCGAAGACAAGGCGAAAGGACTCCCGTCGATGAGCACCCCACCAACCCTCACCCCTGGCAAGCGTCACCCGCTCATCGCCGCCGCCATTGCCATCACCGCCGCCGCCACGTTCGGTGCAGCGTGGCTCACCGGCGACGGCAACCGCGCCGAACTCACATCCGGCCCCCTCAACATCTCCGCCGCCAACCACGGGGAAAACACCGGCCTAGGCGCACCCAACAGCGTGCGTGAAGTGTGGCGGGTCAGCAATACCCTCGACACGCTCAATCTCGACGACGGTGGTCTCACAGCTGTCGATACCGACGGAACACTGCGCGTCCACGACATCGCCACCGGCACCCCCGGCTGGGAATACCGCCCCGCAAACCCCATCTGCGGAGTTGCAAACACCTGGGAAAACACCGTGATTGTCACGCGCGGGCCAAAAGGCTGCGGCGATGTCATCAGCCTCCGCACCCACGATGGCTCGTACTACAACACCCGCAGTGCGCTGGCGAGCGACAACGTCATCGTCCAGTGGAGCAATGACAATGCCGGAACCGTGTCCAACACGCGCGTAGAAACATGGCGCCAAGACATGGTGCGAACTGTAGAAATCGGGGCAGTTGAAGCCCCCGCACAACCCGACAAGCAACCCAACGCCGAATGCACCATGAACTCCGCCCTCTGGCGCAAAGAACTCATCGCAACCGTCCAACAATGCAGCACCCAACCAGCAGACAGCGCTGAACCTGCAGCAGCATCGAGCACGACCGCTCCCGCGATCACCAAAGTACGCCTGGGAGATGTAGTACCCGATGAATCCACCGAACCAGAAGAACATGCAAGCTGGGACAGTGGAGCCGACGCCCAGGTGGTAGCGATCAGCCAAGAAGCCGCGCTGCTCTATGTCCCACAGCCAGACGGCACCGCGCGATTCGAAGCGGTCAATAAGGCCGGTGGGGCAGCTACCGGCTACGCGGCCTCCGTATCTCCTGCTGTTGAGGCTTGGCGCGCCAGCGATCGAAGCACTGCTTTCCGCCCCAGCACCGGCGACCTTCCACACCACATGACGTGGTTCGATGGAGAACGGCTGGTTGCCTTTTCCCCAAGTGACCTCCAGCCCCAGTGGACAGTGGAAGATGCCATCGGCTCCGGAGCTGCCTACGACGACCGGGCACTCATCCCAGTCACAGACGGCATTGCGGTTGTGAACTGGTCCACTGGAGCAATTGAACGCGTCATCCCTGTCGATCGCGAAGGCTACCAGGGAACCGTCACCTTGCGCGTTGCTGGCACCTTTATTGTGGAGCAACGCGGAACGACCACTGTGGCATTGCAAGGGTCATAATCACGGATGAACGTTTGAAACCGCAACCGGCAACCGCCGTGAAGAACCGACTGGGTTTATCAATGGGTCTACCGGCTGGGTCTACCGCTGTCCGTAACGCTGAGCCAACCATTCAGCAGAGGTGCGGTTGAACAACAGCGCCAAGCCCAAGACAGCAATGAGAGCGGTTGGAACGCCCAACTCCGGACGTGATGAGGTGAACATGTAATAGGCCACACCCAGCAACCCCAACTGGAAAAACACCAACGGTCCGCGCCCCCATGCTTTCCCGCGCAAGAACCCAATGCCGCCGGCCAAAATTACTCCGAACACAATCGCAAACCAGGCGGCAGTACCAATCCCGCTGATTTCCGCCTGTGGGGTGCGAATGCCCTGCAGGTCACGAACCACAAGAATAATTGCCACAATCAACCCCACGACACCTTGCGCAATGGCGAACATGCCTGCAGCACGGATGGTAGTTGGAATTGCGACCCTCCCGACACGTGCATTCCGTTGAGCCGGGGCTGTGCGGTCAGCAAATTTAGCAGCAGGGGTATTCGGTGAGTCTGGCTGAGATTCTGAGGCGCTCATAGTGCCTCAGTCTACTCACATCGCCCCCATGACTTCGCCCTCAACCTTGCGCTACGTACCCAAATGTGAGTTGAACCTCAGCACATGCATCTCAACTCGGACTACACAAATCACAATAGAGTGAGTTTGATCACAAATTGCGATTAGCTCTAGCCAAGGCCCAGAATGCGTGCCATGATTTAGCAATACCAAGACGGCGAGAAGCTGCAAAAGCATCGATCAACATCGGACCAACTCACCACTTCGCCGAAACCGAAAACGGCACCCTCGCATCGCACCCCGCACCCCTGCTGGCTCTGCGCCCCGCCACTTTCGGAAACCCACCCCAACCAACGCAAGCCTCACGCTTGCCTGGACTGTTGCGCCCAAAACCCGGCACACAGACCAGCAAGCGGACTCCCTGAAAGGACCCCCAATGGACTGGCGCCACAACGCAGTATGCCGTGACGAAGACCCAGAACTCTTCTTCCCAGTCGGTAATTCCGGCCCTGCCCTGACCCAAGTAGCCAAGGCTAAGCTGGTGTGCAACCGCTGCCCAGTGACCTCCCAGTGCCTCAGCTGGGCAATCGAATCCGGCCAAGATGCAGGAGTTTGGGGCGGCATGAGCGAAGACGAACGCCGTGCACTCAAGCGCCGCACCAACCGCGGTCGTGGCCGTTCCCGCACCCGTGTTTCCCTGTAACCTGCAACTAGGTTAAGCTAAAGCAGTTATCTATCCGTTGAAGGTTGAAGGAGCTGATCCACATGAGCAAGCGTGGCCGCAAGCGCAAGGACCGTCGTAAGAAGAAGGCTAACCACGGCCGTCGTCCAAACGCATAACACCCACAAATCCCCCGGCGAGAAACCAAATTCTCACCGGGGGATTTGTCTATGCGCCGGAAGCGGTGAATTCTAACGGTCGTGGAAACACATCCTATGTTTCGGTTGATTGTAGTAGCCGCGCCATTCTCTCGGCTGGCGTGTCGTAGTCGAGTGTTTTCCGAGGACGTCTGTTTAGTTCCATCGCAACGAATTCAAGGTCTTGTTCGGAGTAGACGCTAAGATCCGTTCGTTTAGGGAAGTACTGGCGTAACAGTCCATTAGTGTTCTCGT
>JBHAQQ010000154.1:0-4490 GCA_041830435.1 Corynebacterium sp. | reverse complement strand
GCGGGATATGATCGCGGCGGCGAATCGGGCGTATGTAGAGAGTTATGCCCGGAATGTTCGAGAAATGGCGTTGTTGGAGCAGGTGGCGCAGTTGGATTCCACGGTTGGTGAGCAGCGTACGGCTCGCGCGCGGGGGTTTGTGGAGCGTAATCAGCGGTTGATTGCGCGGTTGCAGGAGGCGCGGTTGGTGGATACTGCGTTGGATGCGGAGATGATTGCGTTGAGTTTGTCGGTGTTGGTGTCGCGGTTGTGTTATTTGGCGTTTGTGGAGCATATGGTTCCTGGTTCGGGGGTTGTGGATCGGGTTGTGGATTCGGTGAATTTGGTGTGGTTTAGGACGTTGGGTTTGGAGGATTGATTGTTGGGGGATTCGACGCCGCACCTGCGTGTTGCAGGTGCGGTGATTTTTTTGGGGCAAATTTCCCCAAAAAATTGAATCGTGATTCAACTCACTGTAACATGTCGAATAACAATCAACCACCCAACCCCACTCGGGAGTAAGGAACACACCATGACCACCGTAAATCCCAACTCCAACAACGAAACCACCTTTGACTACACCGGCCACAGCGCCATCGTCACTGGCGGCACCCGAGGCATCGGCTACGCAACCGCCCGCCTCCTCGCCGCCAGCGGTGCGAATGTGGCCATCACCGGCCGTAAAGAAGAAACCGTCGTACCGGCTGCCGCAGACATCGAAGCAGAAGCAAAAGCCATCAACCCACAAGCCGGACGCGTCATTGGCATCGCAGCGCACGTGTCCGACCCAGAAGCCGCAGCAGCAGCCTGCGCCAAGGTCGTTGAAGAATTCGGCAGCCTCGACATCCTCATCAACAACGCCGGAACCAACCCTGCCTACGGCCCAATTCACAAGCAAGAGCCAGCGGCAATGGCCAAGACCTACGAAATTAACGTCATCGGACCAGTCATTTGGCTCGCCGCAGCTAAGGCCGCTGGGCTCGGCAGCAACCGCAAGGGCTCGGTCATCAATGTGTCTTCCATCGGCGCACTGAGCCAAGAACAAGGCCTGGGTGTCTACAACGGCACCAAGGCGGCACTGCTGCACATGACGAAGCAAATGGCCGCCGAACTGGCACCAAACATTCACGTCAATTCCATCGCGCCGGGCATCGTCCGCACCAAGCTGTCCGAAGCGCTGTGGAAGGAGCATGAAGAACTCGTTGCCAAGCAAACCCCGGCCCAGCGCATCGGCGAACCAGAAGACATCGCAGCAGCAATCGCATTCCTCGCCGCCCCATCCACCACTTGGCTCATCGGCCAAAACCTTGTTGTTGACGGCGGCCTACTCTCCCGCAGCTGGTAAAGGAGCACACCACCATGGATTTTCAACCAAGCGCACGTTCACTGGAATACCAAGAAAAGCTTCTGGCGTTCATGGATGAATTCATCTACCCAGCAGAAGCTGTCTACCACGAACAGATGCAAGCCGCCGGCAATCCGCATCACCACCCAGCGATTCTGGAAGAACTGAAAGCCGAGGCGAAGAAGCGCGGCCTGTGGAATCTCTTCCACCCGCATCCAGGGCGCGGCCCAGGCCTGAGCAACGTCGATTACGCTCCCCTCGCGGAAATCATGGGCCGTTCCATGCACCTCGCCCCTGAAGCCTGCAACTGCAACGCTCCGGACACGGGCAATATGGAAGTGCTGGAGCTCTACGGCACTGAAGCACACCGCCGTGACTACCTGGAGCCACTGCTCAACGGTGAAATTCGTTCCGCCTTTGCCATGACGGAACCAGCCGTCGCATCTTCGGATGCCACGAATATTTCCATGAGCATGGAGCGCCACACCCGCACCCTCGACGACGGTACTGAGCAATCCGGCTATCTCCTGAATGGCCGGAAGTGGTTCGCCTCGAATGGCATGCGGCCAAACCTCAAGGTGCTGATCGTGATGGGCAAAACCAGCCCAGATGCAGAGCCGCACCGCCAGCAATCCATGCTGGTTGTCCCAGCGGACGCCCCTGGTCTCACCATCGTGCGGGACATGCGGGTCTTTGGCTACCACGACCGTGAAGGTCACGCTGAACTGCTCTTTGAAGACGTCTTCGTTCCTGACCACGACATTCTCAAAGAAGAAGGCGCTGGCTTCCGCATTGCTCAGGATCGCCTGGGCCCTGGCCGTATTCACCACTGCATGCGCGCAATTGGTGGCGCAGAACGTGCCCTGGAAATGATGTGCCAGCGTGCACTTTCCCGCTCCACGTTTGG
The DNA here is from genome assembly GCA_041830435.1 of Corynebacterium sp. Classification (GTDB taxonomy): domain Bacteria; phylum Actinomycetota; class Actinomycetes; order Mycobacteriales; family Mycobacteriaceae; genus Corynebacterium. The sequence continues at coordinate 2,259 of JBHAQQ010000154.1, read as the reverse complement.
CAAGCCGCTGGCGGAACGCGACACCATCCAAGAACGCATCGCCCAAGCGCGCATCGATTTGGAACAGGTTCGCCTGTTGACCTTGAAGGCCGCGTGGATGATGGACACCGCCGGAAACAAGGCGGCGCGCCAAGAGATCGCCGCCATTAAGGTAGCTGCACCAACGGTGGCTCTGCGCGTTGTGGATGATGCGATTCAACTCTTTGGTGCCGAAGGTGTTTCCCAGGACACTATCCTGGCGGAACTGTACGCTGGCCTGCGCACCTTGCGCTTGGCAGATGGGCCGGATGAGGTGCACCGCATGACCATCGCACGTCAAGAGTTGCGCAAGTACCGGTAGACGGGAGCCCATTGTGAACCAACAAGCCAAAGACCCTGGCGCCACGAAGCAGGTCAACACCGCTGCGGAACCGTTCAATGTTCCCGCGTTGGCCCAGTGGCTGGATGCGATTACGCCGCTGGAGCTGCACTCTGCAGCGGATCTGACCCTGACGCGCGTGGGAAACGGCCAATCCAACTTGACCTACCTCGCCGCTGACCCAACTGGATCCACCTGTATTGTTCGACGCCCACCGCTCGGCCATCTTGCCGCCAGCGCCCACGATGTCCTTCGTGAAGGTCGCATCATGGCGGCGTTGCATGGAACTCGCGTTCCCGTCCCCACCATTTTCGGCGCAACAGCAGCGAACCCCACCGATACTGCCGGCGAAACTACTGGTGAAACTGCCGGCGAAACTACTGGTGAAACTGCCGAGTTACCCGCTGATGTGCCCGTTGTAGCGATGAGCACGCTGGACGGTGTGACCATTAACTCCCCAGCTGCTGCGGAACCATTGAGCGAATCGATCCGCTATGCCATTGGCACCAATCTAGTCGATGCCATGATTGCGATTCACTCCGTGGACATCGAGGCGGTTGGACTGGCTGACTTGGCCAGCCACGCCCCCTATGCCCCACGCCAGTTGAAACGCTGGTCGGGACAGTGGGACAAGACGAAAACTCGGGAGCTGCCAGCACTGGAGCAACTCACCCAATTGCTCAACGACAATGTTCCCGATCAGCAAGAAACGGTGCTGGTGCATGGCGACTTGCACATCGGCAACATCATCGTGGATCCAGCTGACGGCCACGTCAATGGTGTGGTGGACTGGGAGCTCGCCACCCTTGGCGATCCACTTGCAGATATCGGATCCTTGCTGGCCTATTGGCCAACCCAAGATGGATTGCAGATTCCTGGATTTGAAGCCCCATTGATGCCGGGATTCCCTCAGCAACGTGAACTCGCTGAACGCTACCTCAGCACCACTGGTCGCAGCGAACAAGCACTAGCTTTCTGGCATGTGTTGGGCATGTGGAAGGTAGCGATCATTTGTGAAGGTGTGGTCCGCCGGGTGATGAATAACCCACAGAATGCTGCGAAGGCAGGAGCGCCGACTCAAGAAATGGTCGAGTGGATCGTGTCCCAAGCTGCGCAGACTGCACGAAGCTACGGACTCTAGCACCCCTAGAGCTGACCGACGAGAACAACCCTACGTCCCGCAACTCATGACCAAAGGAGCACAATGAGCACCATCCTCAATGCCCGTGACGTGGAATTTCTGCTGTACGAATGGCTCCATGCCGAAGAACTCACCGACTGGCCGTATTTCGCCGAGCACGACCGAAATACCTTCGACGCCATGCTGGACCTCTCCCAAGACATCGCCACCCGACATTTCCGCCCGCATAACCGCGCCGGCGATCTGCATCCACCACACATGGGTGCCTTGACGGGCACGGAAACTGCAGTGGAGATCCTGCCTGAGGTGAGCACCGCACTCCAGCATTTCAACGAAAGTGGTCTGCTGGCCAGTACATTGCCAAATAACATTGGCGGTTACCAGCTCCCGCAGGTCATCAGCCGGGCTTGCTTCACCTGGTTCCAGGCGGCAAATATCTCCACGTCGTCGTTTCCTATGCTGACCATCGGAAACCTGAACCTGTTGTTGGCTCACGGCACCCCAGCCCAGCAAGAACGATTCGCCCACCCACAGATCGAGGGGCGCTTCACTGGCACGATGGCGATGAGCGAGCCGCAAGCCGGTTCCTCCCTCACCGACCTCACCACCCGCGCTGAATTGGATACCGACGCCACCTCCGCGCACGCGACGTTCGATGCCGACTTGGGACCTCGCTACCGCATCAAGGGCACCAAGATGTGGATTTCCGCTGGTGAACACCAACTCAGCGAGAATATTGTTCACCTGGTCCTCGCCAAGG
>JBHAQQ010000153.1:0-7842 GCA_041830435.1 Corynebacterium sp. | reverse complement strand
GTTGGCTGGGAGTGAGTTCGTTGGTGGTTGTGTGCGTCAGTGTTGTTTGTGAGTGGATTTGCTGCCGGTCTGGGTTGGGCTTCATAAAGAGGGGATTCTAGCGAATAGTGTGCAAGCGCCTCAAGGGTTACACTGGTCAAAGAAATTCAAATAGATAGGTAAGTTACGTGGCAGGAAATTCACAGCGTAGGGGCGCTATTCGCAAGACCAACAAGAAGGGTATGCAGAAGGGCTCGGGTGGTCAGCGACGCAAGGGTCTGCAGGGCAAGGGGGCAACTCCGAAGGCTGAGGATCGTACGTATCACGCGGCGTACCGACGGAAGAAGGCAGCGGAGCGCCGGGCGCAAGGTGCGCATGATCGTCGGGATCAGACCACGGAGATGGTGGTGGGCCGTAATCCGGTAGTGGAGTGTCTCCATGCGAAGGTGCCGGCAACGGCGCTGTATGTGGTGGAGGGGACGAAGAATGACGAGCGGCTTTCGGAAGCCGTGCATCTGTGTGCAAACCGGGGGATTCCAATGCTGGAGATTTCGCGTCAAGAAATGGACCGGATGACTGGCAACGGCATGCACCAGGGTATTGGTTTGCAGGTTCCGCCTTACCAATATGCAGAGGTAGAAGACCTTATTGTGCCAAACCAAGGCCTGGTTGTGGCGCTGGACAATATCACCGATCCACGGAACTTGGGTGCGGTGATTCGATCCGTTGCTGCGTTCGGCGGTAATGGGGTAATCATTCCGGAGCGCCGTTCAGCCAGTGTGACGGCGGTAGCGTGGCGTACGTCCGCCGGTACTGCCGCACAGTTGCCGGTGGCGAAGGCGACGAACATGGTGCGGGCGCTGAAGCAATTCCAGCAGGCCGGCTATCAAGTGGTTGGTTTGGATGCTGGTGGCGATCACACGCTGGATACGTACGATGGCACCACCCCGGTAGTGATTGTGGTTGGTTCCGAAGGCAAGGGCCTGTCGCGGTTGGTTTCTGAAACCTGCGACACCATCATGTCGATCCCGATGGCGGGTAACGTTGAATCGTTGAATGCTTCTGTTGCTGCCGGTGTGGTGCTTAGTGAATTTGCTCGTCAGCGCCGTGGCAATTCGCAATAGCTGTTGATGCTTCGCTGTGGGTAGCCGGTGTTCCAATGCGGATCCGGCTCTTCCGCCGTGCGGCGATGGCCCGGCAGGTGAGGTAGATGATGAAGCTGATGCTGGTGACAAATACGGAAACTGGTAGGCCCGGTGCCAGACTGAGCACCAGACCACCTACTGCCGCTACGACGGAAAATACACCTGATAGGAGCACTGCGAGAACCGGGTTCGCGGTGACCTTCACAGCTGCTGCGCCAGGGGTGATAAGGAGCGCAATGAGCAGCAATGCGCCCACGATCTGCACACCTTGACTCGCTACAACTCCGATGAGTACCGCGAACAGGATCCCCAGGGTGCGGACTTTCACACCGCTGGCCGCGGCCAGGATGGGGTCCACAGTGGCAAATAGCAGGGGGCGCCACAGGATTGCCATGACAATGACCACGAGGATTGTCACCACTGTGAGAATGCCGAGGCTTGCCGAGCTCACGCCTACGATTTGGCCGGTCAACAGACTAAAAGCGGTGGAGGATCGTCCGGGGTACAGGTGAATAAATAGCACGGACAGGCCCATGCCGAAGCTGAGTACCACGGCCACGATTGAATCTTGCTCGCGTTGTCCGAGCAAGGTCAGCACCAGGGCGGCGAGAACCGCACCCAGGAGTGCTCCCCAGCTGATGCCAAAGCCGAATAGCAATGCCGCCGCAGCGCCCATAAGGGCGAGTTCTCCAGTGGAGTGTGCTGCAAAGCTCATGTTGCGCATGATGATCAGCGGGGCAATCGCGCCGGAGACAATGCCGAGCAGCAATGAGGCGATGATCGCGTGTTGGACGAAGTCCACCCCAAGGAGGCTGAGGGTGGTGGAGGTGGCGTCGGTGAACCACAGGCGAAGCGTTTCCCACATCACAACACCACCAACTTTCCTTCAATTTCGGCGACGGTCACGTCGGTTTGGTACAGGCGGCTGAGCGTTTCGCTGGTCATGACTTCCGCAACGGTGCCGATCGTGTGCCCATGTGGGGTGAGATACAGGACGCGGTCGGTGACGTGCAGAATTGGGTTGATGCCGTGTGTGACAAACACCACCGCACAATTCGTTTCGCGGCGTTTGCGGTCCAGTAGCTCTACTACGGACTTTTGCGCCTTCAGGTCGAGGGAGAGGAGCGGCTCGTCGCACAGGAGGAGTTGTGGGTCTCGGGCGAGTGCCTGGGCTTGGCGAATGAGCTGTTGTTGGCCGCCAGAGAGTTCCCCCACGCGCCGATCCGCGAGATGTTCAGCCTGGACCTCGCGCAGCGCCTGTATGACCGCTGCATTCGACGCCTTCCGGTTACGCGACACACCGTGGGCGAGGGAAAGTCCTACCAAGTCTCGCGCGCGCAATGGCAAGTCCTTGTCGAACATCCGTTGTTGGGGGATGTAGCCGATCCGTTCGGTAACGCTGACGCTACCGGCGGTGAGCTGTTGGATTCCCAAGGCGACGTTGAGAAGCGTGGACTTGCCCACGCCGTTGGTGCCGAGGATGGCGAGAAATTCGCCGGGCGCAACGTCGAGATCGAGGTTGTGCCACAGGGGATCCACTGCCGCGCCGTGCAGACGCAGCATGGGAGTTGGATGTGCGGTGCTTGCCATGAACGATGTGCCTTACTTGGCGTTTTCGATGCTGTCGAGGATGGTGGCGACGTAGGTGAAGTAGGTTTCTCCTGGGTTTGGAGTTTCATTGATATTGACGACTGCGATGTTTTCCGCATGAGCAGCGTCGATCAGGATGCCCGCTGAGGAGGTGTGGGATTGCTCGTTGGTGAGCAGGATGTCCACTTGGCCGTTGGTGATTGCAGCCTGTGCGGCGGCTAGGTCTGCGGCGCTTGGCTCGGACTCACGTGCAACTGCGCTGGCGAATCCTTCTGGGGTGACATCGTTGAGTTCGGAATGTTCCACCAGTGCTTCGCCAACCGTTTCGGTGAGCAGGACATTCTTCGCTGGGAGATCTTGGTAACGCGCTTCGAGTTCGGCGAGGTCGGCCTTCACGTCGCTGAGGCGAAGCTCGGTGGTTGGGGTGCGGTTGATGGATTGCTCTGCTTCCGTGATGGCTTTGGCGAGGGCGTCGACAAAGGTGGACACTACCGCGAGGTCGAGCCAGACGTGTGGGTTGGTCTCGTTGGCATGATCTGCGTGGTCGTGCTCATGATCATGGTCTTCTTCATCGTGGCTGTGTCCTTCGCCGAGTGGCAGTGCGGTGACCAGCGGCACCTCGGCTGGTACGAAGTCGGTGAGCCAGTTATCGTAGCCGCCACCGTTTGCGACAACTAGGTCTGCTTGTTTCAGTGCGGCAAGATCTTGGGCTGTGGCCTCGTAGGAGTGTGGGTCGTCTTGGTTGCTTTCCAAGATGGTGTTCACCTTGATGTTGCTTTCGCTTGGTAGCAATGCCTCGGCAAGGTCTCCCCAGATAGCTGTGGAGGCGACGATGGTGATACTTTCGCCGGTTGCCGTGGTTGTGGATTCGCCGGTGGATTCTTGGGTGGTGGTGGAATTGGAGCTACAAGCTACGAGGGAAACTGCAGCTAGTGCGCCTACTGTTGCCTTGATGAATGCTCTTTTCATGTGTGAAACGCTACGTCTAGGTGAAAGTTATTGTCAAGTTCAGTCAAGAGTTTCAAATTTGCTACTACTTAACTTGTTTAGAAACTCAAAGTGGGGGTAAAAAGTTCTGAACTTTCTAAGCGGCGGCGAAAAATCTTCAAAAATTTCAAAAAATCGGTAGAACACCAGATGTGCTACTGACATAATCGAGGAATGAAGAAGAATAGCCGTGGCGCTGGTAAAGGCACGCTAGCCTCTATTGCTGATGAACTGGGAATCTCACGTACTACCGTTTCCAACGCGTACAACCGTCCCGATCAGCTGTCCAAAGAGCTACGGGAAAAAATTCTCTCCACCGCGCGAGCAATGGGCTACTCCGGCCCAGATCCGGTGGCGCGTTCGTTGCGCACGCGGCGCAGCGGTTCCGTCGGAATTCTCCTAACTGAAGCGCTCACCTACGCATTTGAAGACCAAGCGTCATTGGAATTTGTATCCGGTGTGTCTCGTGCATGCTCCGACATGAACTCCACCATGCTGCTCATCCCTGCTGGTGTATCCTCTGACGCGCCGCGCCCACGCGCTGCCCAATTGGTGAATCAATCCTCCGTTGATGGGTTCATTGTCTATTCTGTCGCTGCCGATGACCCGTACCTGGAAGCGGTGATGGATCGGGGCTTGCCAACTGTCATTTGCGACCAACCATCCACGGAACCTCGTGCACACTTTGTCGGCATTGACGACCGAGAGGCCATTAAACCAGCAGCTCGTGCGGTGGTTGATGCAGGCCATACGCACATCGGCATTTTGTGTATCCGCCTGGATCGGGAAGCTAACAATGGGCCAGTTTCCCCCGAGCGGCTCGACCGGGCGCAAATGGACGTGCAGCGCAATCGTGTGAATGGCATTCTCGATGTCATTCGCGGAGCAGGGATTACGCACCACATCCCAATTGTGGAGCGGCATATTAACAACCCGCAGACCGCGCAGGAAGCAGCGCGCGAATTGCTCACCACAAATCCGAAGCTCACCGCGGTAGTCTGCACCACGGACTCCATGGCCCTGGGTGTGTTGGCGCACGCGCGAGCCGTGGGCCTAGAAATCCCTCAAGACCTCACGGTCACCGGTTTCGATGGGATTCCACAGGCCTTGAATGAAGGGCTGACCACGATCCGTCAGCCATCGCAGCTAAAGGGTGAAACTGCCTGCAAGCGGCTGAAGGACCTGATCCGTGCTGAGTCCGCGGAACAGCACACCGTGTTGGCAACCGAATTCGTGTCAGGTTCAAGCGTCGCCGCGCCGCGACAGCGCTAGGGTGTCCGCCAGTTCGCGAAGAAAATCGCGGACCTCACGGGTGCCAGTGAGGCGCCGGTTCGCTTTCGTCTGACCGGCGCCTACCTTTATGCCCAGGTCTCCTGCGGCTTCGTAGCGCAGCACCCGGAACACGGATTCATCAGTGGTGTCGTCGCCGGCAAACACCACCCGAGAAATATTGTTGCGGCGCACAAAATCAGCGAGGTAATCGCCTTTGGTGGTGGAGTCAACCGCGACCTCCACGACGGCCTTGCCTTGGGTGATGCTCGCATTGTCCAGTTGTTGTGCCACCAGCAAATAGCTTGCCTGCGCCTGCTCTGCGACATCTGGATTTTCCACTTTTCGGGTGTGCAGGCACACCGCTCGTGGTTTCCGTTCCACCCATAGGTCCGGGTGCAGGCTTGCGGATAGTTCTGCAGCTTCCTCCAGCCGTGCATAGAGGGCCTGCTGCTCGTCGGTGAGCGGAGTGCTGCCCCGTTCCGCATCCTCAGCGCCATGAGAACCAACAAGTCGAATGGTGTTATCAGTCAGCCCGGTCACTGCCCGTAATTGCTCCACATTGCGACCAGAAAGCATCATTGCGGTGGTGCCTGGCTGCTGGGCGATCGCTTGTAGCGCTTCGAGAGCGCCGGACTCGGCCCGAGATTCCAGCGGATTGTCGGTAAATGGCGCTAGTGTGCCATCAAAGTCCATGGCCACCAACAAGGTTTCTGCGGCGGCCAGTGATTGCATGTCAGCTTCGGTAATGGCGGTGTGCTGTTGCATGGGAGTAACTTTCTGGTTGATAGCGATGGTCAGAATCAGCGTGAGGTTCTCCATCCACCAGCTTACGGAAGAATCAGGAATTCTACCGGGCCTATGCCATCTTCCCCCTGCACCTCAGGGGAAAGCACCAGTTGATCGTCGTGGCGAGTCCAGCGCAGGGTCTGCCCATTCAAGGCCGCGATGAGGCGTTGCGCTGTGCGTTCATCGCCTGGCATGCACGATGGCAAATGCGGAAGCGCATTGGCTGCCGTTGTGGTGAGGTTCGCAAAGCTCACTCGATGTTCAGTCTGGAAGCGCACGTCACCAGTAATTCCGTAGCAGCCGATATTGCCGCCAATATTGCGCTGTTCTACCTGCAGCGCACTGCGCACGGATTGTGCGTCGTCGAGGATCGGTCCGGCAGCGCCGCTCACGCCCACCGGAAGGCTTGTGACTTGCCACGACTGGTTGATGAGGTATTCCACTTCGCCGGCACTTGGTACGCAGCCACTCAGTGTTAGCAGGGCGGCGAGGGCAACCCCGATTCGGCGCGAAGTCATGCGCGATCACCTGCCAATTGTTCGAGGAACAGCTGTGCCCAACGGTTGACATCATTTGCTTCCACATGGAGCCACATCGATCGCATGCGCATTTCCTTATCCGCGCTGGGGCCGGTCATCGCTTTGTGGATGGCGCTGGTGATGCTGTCGGGATCGTATGGGTTGCACAGATGTGCCTGTACCAGTTGCGTCGCGGCGCCGGTGAACTCTGACAAGACCAAAGCCCCTGAACCATCGGAGTGGCAGGCTACATACTCTTTGGCAACCAGGTTCATGCCATCTTTCAGGGCTGTCACCAGCATAATATCGGTGGCGGTGTACAGGGCCACGAGTTCACTAAACGGTAGGTTGTTGTGGATGTATTGCACCACGGGTTGGCCCAGACGCCCATGATTGCCGTTGATGCGGGTGACAACTTTTTCTACTTCTTCGCGGCTCACGCGGTATTCCGCTAGGCGTTCGCGCGATGGGGTGGCCACTTGCACCATCACGATGTCTTGCGGGTCTATGGTGCCATCGTCGAGGAGTGCTTCCAGTGCAAGGAGTCGGTGCAGGATACCTTTCGTGTAGTCCATGCGGTCCACTCCGGCCAGGAGATATTTCGGGCTTCCCACTTGGGTGCGGAGTTCTTGCGCTGCTGCAATGTTGTCAGGGCTCGTTGCGAGTTCGCGCACGGCACTGGCGTCGATGGAGATGGGGAACACCCCGATGGAGATATTGCGTCCATCTTCTCGATTGACATAGCCCACAATGTGGCCTGATTCTGGCAGGCGGGCGCCGCGGAGGAAGGCCGCGTTATCGTCGTCTTCCAGGATTTCCACTTCGTAGCCCATCGCCCGGAGGGTGATGAGGAAGTTCCGCGCGGAGTCTTGGGTGTGGAAGCCGATTAGGTCGGCGCCGAGGGTGTTTTCCAGGATCTCTCGACGCCACGGCAGTTGGCGGAAGAGCTCTGGGGAGGGGAATGGAATGTGGAGGAAGAATCCGATGTGTGCGTGCGGGTGGGTTTCCCGCAGCATCCCGGGAACCATGTGCAGTTGGTAGTCCTGTACCCACACCGTGGCGTCGTCAGTGATGATCTCGGCGCAGGCGGCAGCGAAGCGGGCGTTGACGTCCTTGTACCGTTGCCACCATTGTTTGTTGTAGGTCGGTTTGACGATGAGGTCGTGATACAGCGGCCACAGACAACCGTTGGAGAATCCTTCGTAGAACTCTTGGAAGTCTTGACTATCGAGGGAGACGGGCATCATCGTGATGCCACTTTCTTCCCGGTCGGGCATCTCTGCAGCGGTGACTGGTTCGGTGGTGCCGGGCCAGCCCACCCATGCGCCAGCGTGTTGTTGCAGCACGGGGCGCAACGCGGTGACCAGGCCGCCGGGGGAGGGGGTCCAGGAGGTTTCACCGGTTCGGCGGTTGGTGGTGCGGTCGACTGGGAGGCGATTCGCCACCACCACAAAGTCAGCGCTGCTCATGGGATTCCTTGGGCTGGGTTCCTTGGATGTGGGTTATTCGGCGGCTGCGGCTTTCTTCGTGGTCTTCTTCGTAGTTTTCTTTGCAGCCTTGGTGGT
>JBHAQQ010000152.1:0-2902 GCA_041830435.1 Corynebacterium sp. | reverse complement strand
TGGTGCTGCTGCTGTGCATCGCGCCTGCGGGGCAAGCGTGGCTGGTGGGGATGTGCACTTTGCATGTGGTGTTCCTAGGGGGTGGGGTGAAGCTGGGATGGGAGAGTTTGCATTCTGGTTCGCGCCGGGCAGGGTTGCATTTCTTGACGGTGCTGTGTGCGGCTAGCGCATTGCCGTTGGGAATCCCGTTGGCCGTGTCTGCTTGGCTCCTTTTGCAGAGGATGTTGGCGGAGTCGATAGCCGGGCTGTTGGGGTGGATGATGCTGGCACTGTTGGTGTCACTGATTGCTCTGTGGATGGTTTTTACCATTGGCTTGGTGGCGTTTGTGGGGGCTATCGCAGCGAAACGCGAACCAGTTGGGCCTCGCGATCCAGGCACCGTGGCGATTGTGGTGTTAGGCGCCGGCTTACGCGGAGATGCACCAAGTCCACTTTTGGCGCAGCGGTTGCAGTGTGCCGTTGCAGTGGCGCAGCAGGTTCGTCATGATTGGGTACCGCGGGCGGGGGCAGTGCCACTGGTGTGTTCTGGCGGGCAAGGCCCGGATGAGCCTTGCACGGAGGCTTCCGCCATGGCGCGCTATGTTCGACGCTATGCCCGTGCGGAGGGGTTGTTCGAGCAAGGGGTGGGGGAGACGCGACAGCAAGTTTTCGTGGTGGAAGAGGCGCAAAGTACCAATTCGCGGGAGAACTTGGTGTTCTCTGCACGCGTGGTGGAGGGCCTTCGGGAGGCTGGGTTTGGCACCTTGGACGAGCTCATCGTGGTGACAAGTGATTTCCATGCTTTCAGGGTGAAGCGAACTGCAGCCAGGGTGTTACCTGGAATGCGGGTGACTGTGGTGGGGTCGCCCACGCCAGCATCGATCTGGCCTGCTTCGGTGGTGCGAGAGTACGTATCTATCCTGTTGGATTTTGTCCGTAGTTGGCGTTCGAGGAGTGACTCGGGGCTGCGGGAATAGTGAAGTCAGCGGGAATGGTGAGCACGCTTGGTTGCGTGCTGGGTTGCTAGAACTTCCGGTATTGTCGCCACACGACCCACAGCAACCCTAGGAGCACGATGAGGAGCAGTGAAGGGCCAATGCTGGGTTCTGGTTGGAATACATTCCACACGGCCTGAATGAGCGCGATGGCAGCGAAGAAACCCACGAATCCGAGGGCTGATTCCCAGACGAGCTTCTTGCGTCGAGCATCTACTTGAGCGTTATGGTCGCGGGGGTCATGAGCTTGGCGGTCATGAGCATGGGGATCATGTACCGGGGGATCAATGGCCGCAGGTTCGTGTGCCCGGGAATTGCGTTGGGGAGCCATGATGTTCACGATAGCTCATTGCGGTGAAATTGCTGCGCACTGTGGATTGGCAGCTGCTGGGGCACATGCCGCAAAAGCAAGGACCTCGACCTCACGGTGAGTACTGAATTCGTGAGGACGAGGCCCTGAGGATGTGCTTCAGGTTGAACCAGGAATTGGGGGAGTTACTTCACGCCGCCCTGGGTCAAACCGGAAACGATTCGGCGTTGGAACACCAGCACCATGATGACCAGTGGGATGGTAACAATTGCACCTGCAGCCATCGTTGCCGCGTATGGGAATTCGAAGGCGGATGCGCCGCTGAAGCGCGCGATTGCTACGGTTACTGGCTCAGTCTTGGTATTGGACAATTGGTTGGCGAGCATGAACTCATTCCAGGTTGCGATGAAGGCCAGGATTGCGGTGGTGAACAGTGCTGGGGTTGCCAGCGGAAGGATGACCTTACGGAACGCCAAGCCGCGGGATGCTCCATCGACGCGAGCTGCCTCTTCCAATTTCCATGGCAATTCACGGAAGAAACTGGTGAGGGTGTAAACCGTCAATGGGAGGACGAAGCTGATGTTTGGAATGATCATCGCTTGGTACGTACCGATCCAGCCGATGTTGGAGAACAACTGGAACAGTGGGGTCACCAAGGCAATACCAGGGAACATCGATGCTGCCAGGATGATGCCGGTGACCATTCCCTTGCCGCGGAAATCAACGCGAGCAAGGGCGTAGGCGGTGAACACACCTACGGTGAGGGCGATGGCGGTAGTCGCTGCACCAACGATGAGGCTGTTGCCGATTGCCCGCAGGAAGTTATTACCACTGTCGGTGGCGAGGGCTTCCTGGAAATTTTGCAACGTGAGGTTGCTAGGCAACGGGTTGGTAGAGAAGGTGAATCGCTTATCGCGGAATGCCGTAACGACCATCCAGTAGAACGGGGCGAGACCCCAGATGAGAATGAGTACAACGGCAATGTAGTTGCGGATTGTTTTCATCATGCGCGGCTCACCTTCCCGGCTTCTGGGTTAGCCCCTGCGTGTGCTCCTGCTGCGTGCTGGCCCTGCTTCGCAGCGCGTTTTGCGGCGCGTCGCTTAGCCTTGGCAGCTTTGTTTGCCTCGCCGTTGCCGGAAACGTCTGCTCCCAAGAACTTCACCATGAAGTACGCCACGGCGAAAATCAGCAGGAAGATGAGGGTAGACATGGCAGATGCAGAGTTGTAGTTACCTTGTTTCGTGTCCGCAATAACCAGCTGGGAAATCACCGCGGTAGGGGAGTTTGCAGAGCCGGAGATCATGATCACTGGCAAGTCGTACATACGCAGAGCATCGAGCGTGCGGAACAGAATTGCCACCATCAAAGCAGGCTTGATCAATGGCAAGGTGATTCGGGTGAATTGTTGCCATTTGCTTGCACCGTCGATGCGGGCTGCTTCGTACACGCCACTTGGCACCATCTGGAGGCCGGCAAGGATCAGCAGCGCCATGAATGGGGCTGTTTTCCATACGTCGGCAATGATGACGGCGAAGCGAGCTGCCCATGGGTCAGTCGTCCACTGGATGCTGGTGCCAAAGAGCGAGTTTGCAATGCCTTGTGGCGCGAAGATGAACTG
>JBHAQQ010000151.1:0-4750 GCA_041830435.1 Corynebacterium sp. | reverse complement strand
CCCGAATAAGCCATTCCGTCGCGTTCTTCCTTGTTCTTGCCAACGGTCAGCGAGAGCACGGTGGTCACGGCCAGGATGCCGACGATCACGAACAACGAAGTTTCCACTGGGATTTCGAATACATGGACGTTTTCGCCACCGTTGATGAATGGCAGGTTGTTTTCATGCAAAGCGTGCAGTACCAGCTTGGTGCCGATAAAGAGCAGGATCAGCGACAAGCCGTAGCCGAGGTACACCAGGCGGTCGAGCAAACCGTCGAGGAGGAAGTACAGTTGGCGGAGTCCCAAGAGGGCGAATGCGTTGGTGGTGAACACAATGTATGGTTCTGCGGTGATGCCGTAGATAGCTGGGATCGAGTCCAGCGCAAACAGTACGTCAATGAATCCGATGGAGATCAGCGCGATGAACAGTGGGGTGGCGATGAGCTTGCCGTTGGTGCGGAAGAAGAGTTTGTCTTCCTTGTATTCCTTGGATACTGGGAAGAGTTTTTGGGCCATCTTCACGGCAAACATGTCGTGTGGATCTTGTTCTTCCTTGCCCTTGATTTCGTCGATGAGCAGCTTCAGCGCTGTCCACAGCAGGAAGATACCGAAGAGATAGAACACGTCGGACCAGCGAGCAATTGCTGCTGCGCCGAGCCAGATGAAGAGACCACGGAATACCAGTGCGAGGGCGATACCGATCAGCAGGACTTTTTGCTGATACTTTCGTGGAATTTGGAAGCTGCTCATGATCAGCGCGAAGATGAAGAGGTTGTCGACGCTGAGCGCTTTTTCGGTGATGTAGCCGGTGAAGAATTCCACTCCGTGTTGGTGTGGGTTACCTGGTTCTCCCCATGTGAACCATAGGAATACACCGAAGGCTGAGGCGAGTGCGATGTAGAACAGGGACCAGCCTGCCGACTCTTTCAGCGATGGTTCGTGCGGGGTTCGCACGTGGCTGAAGAAGTCGAATATGAAGAAGGCAGCTACTACGGCGATAGTAATTGCCCAGGTGAGGGTATTGACCTCCATGTAGGATTATTCCTCCGTGTGGGTCAGCTTGAGGCTGAGGTTGAAATATGAACAGCACTCCACTTTACCGCATTTGTGGAGTGCTGATGTGTGCCGGCGTCTGCGCCCTTGGGAGATGTTGGGGACGTCTCCGGCTGGTTAGAACGCGCCGCGCGGAGGGTTGGCTGGAATCACTTTGGTTTCATACTCATTGTCCGACGCCGCGTTCGTCATTGCCATCCCTTGTCCTTCTACAGGAGCTTCTTCAGAGGGTACTTCCTCAGCCACGTCCTGGGAGACAATGTCATCTGGGGCGTCTGCTGGATTTGCTCCCTTGATCATCCAAATGATGGTTTCAAGTTCCTCCGGTTTGACCAGCACTTCGCGTGCCTTAGATCCTTCGGAAGGACCGACGACACCACGGCTTTCCATGAGGTCCATCAACCGTCCAGCCTTGGCAAAGCCGATACGCAGTTTGCGTTGCAGCATTGAGGTGGAACCAAGTTGCGCCGTGACCACAAGTTCCACGGCCTGCAAGAGGTCTTCCATGTCATTGCCGATGTCGTCGTCAATGTCCTTTTTCGCCTCGGCAGCTTTATCGTCGGTAACACCCTCGGTGTAGTTCGGCGCAGCTTGAGCCTTAGCAGCTTCCACCACAGCCTGGACTTCTTCATCGGTGACAAACGCACCTTGGATGCGCATTGGCTTCGGCGCTCCCTGTGGAATGAAGAGACCATCGCCCATACCAATGAGCTTTTCTGCTCCACCCTGGTCAAGGATCACACGTGAGTCGGTTTGGGAAGCGGTTGCGAACGCGAGGCGGGAAGGAACGTTGGTCTTGATCAAACCAGTTACGACGTCCACAGAAGGTCGCTGCGTTGCCAACACCAGGTGGATACCGGCGGCACGGGCTTTCTGGGTGATACGTACAATCGAATCTTCAATTTCCCGTGGGGCGGTCATCATCAAGTCGGCGAGCTCGTCGACCACACAAACAATGAATGGGTACGGGCGGTACACACGTTCTGAGCCAAGCGGAGTGGTGATCTCACCACTACGGACCTTTCGGTTGAAGTCCTTCACGTGGCGCACGCCGGAGGCCTTCATGTCCATATAGCGCTGCTCCATTTCCTCAACCAGCCAATTCAACGCTGCAGCGGCCTTCTTTGGCTCCGTCACGATTGGAGTGATGAGGTGTGGAATTCCTTCATACGGTGTGAGTTCAACCATCTTCGGGTCAACCAAAATCAGTCGAACATCTTCCGGGGTTGCACGGGTCAGCAAGGAGACCAGCATGGAATTCACGAACGCCGATTTACCGGATCCCGTTGAGCCGGCTACCAGGAGGTGCGGCATCTTTTGGACTGAGGAAGCCACAAATTCGCCCTCGATGTCCTTACCCAATCCAATGAGCATTGGATCATTGTCGGCTGCCACTTTCGGCGCGGTCAGCACATCGGACAGTCGAACCATTTCACGGTCACCGTTTGGCACCTCGATACCAACGGCCGATTTGCCAGGAATCGGAGTGAGGATGCGGACGTTATCGGTAGCTACGGAGTATGCCAAGTTCGATTGCAAGTTGGTGATCTTGGAAACCTTCACACCTGGACCCAACTCAATCTCGTAGCGTGTAACAGTTGGCCCGCGAGAGAAGCCAACCACGGTTGCATCCACGCCAAATTCCTCGAACACCTCAGAAATGGCTTCGATCATCTGATCATTCGTCTCGCTATGGGTGGTTGGAGGATCACCCGGAATGAGCAAGTCTGTTGACGGCAATTGATAATTTGACCCATCAAACAAATTGACGGTACCGGATCGACCCGCATCTCCTTGCGGCGCTGGTTCCTCTGCCTTCTTCCCTACTGCCGCGGGATCAATGCCGGAACGCGCAATAATTGCTTGCCGCATGGCTTCACGCGCATCGTGGACAGCATCGCCCGTAGACGCAGGTTGGACCGCTGCCGAGGTTGCTTGACTTGCCTCATCCTCATCCAAGAGGTCATGAACTTCGTCACGAACTTGCTGTTTTGCTGGCTGAACAGGCGCAGATGCTGCCGGTTTCACCAAGCGTGCGCGAACTGCCTTCGTATCGTCCAGAACCAGAGTCTCTTCTGCAGGGTCCTGATAACCCAAATCAACAGCTTCAGACTCCGCAGGATCCTGCGCTCCTGGTTGCTGTTCGAAGGACAATGGCGAACGAGATTTCGCTGCACGGGAACGCTTTGTTGGTCCAGCTTCGTCACCAGAGGCGAGCGATGGTCGCTGCACGCGAGGTGCGCGGTTTTCCCGAACAGCAGCATCCAGCTCTTGAGAAACGTCACCATACAAGTCGTCAGGATCGGACGCATAATCGTCAGCATAGTCATCCGCGTGCCGGGATTGGCGTGCGAAGCGGCGTCGATCCATCCATTCATCAAGCCCCACAAACTCCGCACATGCAGCCATCACCTGACCGAAAGTGAAGCCAGTCAATTGCAACGCACCATAAACAATTGCAATGACCAACAACACAATGGCGAGCGGACTTGAAAGCCCCACCGCCAGCGGCGCACCGACAAACTGTCCGAGCACGCCACCGGCGGTTGCGCGATCAGCTGGCACCTTTGGCAAATCATGAGCGATGTGCAAAATACCCAAGGACGCAAGGGCAATGAGTCCACTACCCACGCCCAATCGGATCGAGGAACGCTGCGTGGTTTTCACGCCGATCATCAAGACCCACACCAAGCCCAGCAAAATCGGCGGAATGAAGTATGCCCCTGCACCGACGAGGTAGCGGAACCCTCCCGCTAAGGCATTGCCGATGGTGCCGCCAATGTCCAAGAATAACGTGCCCGCGAGGATCATAGCCAACGCGAAGACGAGCAAGGCAGGGCCATCGTAGCCACCACCAAAGCGGATCGGTGAAGTTGCGTCTTCTTGGGTAGAGGCAAAATCATCCGACTCGGTTTGAGGAGCGTTGGCAGCCTTGGTCAACCCCTTAGACTTGCCTGAAGGGCTTGCTTCCTTGTTGGCTTGGGCCTTCTTGGCGAATCTTGGCGACGTTCGCTTGTCCTGGTTGCTCATCGTGCGGGTTGGTTCTTCCTCTTCAAATTGAAATGGCGAACGAGCTAAGTTGCCAATTGCATGTGCGGTACCCCGAAACGCCGTTCCTATGGATGATCCGACGACATTCAACGGGCTGGGAGTGCGCTCAAAGTCGTCATGATGCACATACACAGCGTCTTTTGCGGAACGCTGTGCGGGTGCACGCCGTTGCCCACTTCGTCCAGGCGGACGGGAACCAGCAGGCGTGCTCAATCGTTTTCGGGCAGTCATGCGTGTCACATTAGTCCCATTAGTCACTTAACTATAGTTACAACACGCACAAGGCGAGGAATAGCCTCCCCTCCCCCGCCACTCAACGCAACGCAAAAGCCATGCCCTCCATCCAGATTCCTGGGATGGAGGGCATGGGCTAGTTTACGCACGCTGAAACAGCGCTAGCGCATTATAGGGACTCGCGGGAAACTTCCTCTTCGAGTTCTTCCACAATCTCGCTGGTCATTGGCACCACGGTAGGCACAATAAACGGCTTACGCTTCCACTTATCGCTAATCAGCTTGCCAACCCGACGGCGAATCTGTTGCGCCATGCGGTAAGGATCATTTTCACCTTCGCCAGCCAGATCCATCATGGTGTTATCTACCATCGCGGAGATTTCCTTCACCATGTCCCGAGCATCATCAGAGAAGCCATTCGTCTTGACGCTT
>JBHAQQ010000150.1:0-17421 GCA_041830435.1 Corynebacterium sp. | reverse complement strand
CGGGTTGCTGGAGGTGACCAGCACAATGACATCACCAGATGCGTCACGTCCAAAGGTTTCCAACTCCACGGCTGCAGCGCGGGTGGATTCCGAGTTCGGATCGTCCCAGCCTTCTTGGCTCATTCGTGCACCCAATTGGGTTCCGAATACTGCGTACAGTGCGGCAATTGCGGTGATTATCACCAGCGGGATTATCCGGCGGAAGCGGTATGCAATCTCACCCCATGTGCTGAACATGCTCTGTGCTCTTTCGTTCTCGTGCGGTTGCGCCTGTGGAGTTTTCGTGGTTTGGGTCGGGTGGCCGGGCCGTTGCTTAGGCCTTCTTCCGCCACAGGTATTCGCGGATCACATGGTCCTTTTCCAGGCCCTTGGTTTCAAACTTGGTGGTGATCTGACGGTCCGTCAGCACGGGAATGTCGTGTTGGTCTTCCGGCCAGCCGAGGTATTCCAGTTGCGGTTCGACTGAGACGAGTTCGTCGATCCAGGCTGCATAGTCTGCGTGGTCGGTTGCGACGTGGAGGATGCCACCTGGTTTGAGTCGTTGCGCAATGAGGTGCAGCGTGCCGGTTTGGATGATGCGGCGCTTGTGGTGCCGAGCTTTTGGCCATGGATCTGGGAAGTAGATCCGCACACCGTGGAGGGAGTTGGGTGCGAACATGCGTTGGAGTACTTCCACTCCGTCCCCGCGGATCATGCGGATATTGTGCAGGTCATCGCGGAGTACGGCGCCGAGGAGTTTGGCGAGGCCGGGCCGGTAGAGTTCCACCGCCACGATGTTGGTGTCTGCTTCCAGTGGGGCCATGGCGGCGGTGGAGGTGCCGGTGCCGGACCCGATTTCGACGATGGTGTTGGCGCTGCGGCCGAACCATTGTTCGAGGTCGATGATGCCGTCTTCGCCGCCGCGTTCGGGTGCACCGAGGGTTTTGCCGTAGATCGGCCAGTTTTCATCCCAGCGGGCTTCCTGGTTGTCGGTGAGGGTGCCGCGGCGGAAGGAGAAGCTGCCGAGGCGCGGGTAGTCGCGTCCATCATTGAATGCTGTTTGCAGGGGACGCCCTGGGGCGAGTTTTCCGCTATACTCTGTGGAAACGTCCTGGGGGTTTTGCTCGGGGGAAACGTCAGAAGTATTCATCTGTTCTATTCTTGCAGATGAATTGGGGAAAGTGGGGGACTACGTGAAGCAAAGTATGGGTTTAGACGTTGGGCCTTCGAGGCAGCAACGTTCGGTGGTGGCACCAACTCGTGTGTGTCGGGTGGCGGTGATCGGCCCGGAAGCTGAGGCGGTGGCGCGGGTAGCGCAGGGGATCCGCGGGTTGCG
This sequence comes from Corynebacterium sp., assembly GCA_041830435.1. Lineage (GTDB taxonomy): Bacteria > Actinomycetota > Actinomycetes > Mycobacteriales > Mycobacteriaceae > Corynebacterium. Next base: position 16,106 of record JBHAQQ010000150.1, on the reverse strand, counting down.
GGCGCAGTGGAAGGTAGCGGAAAATGTGGGCCCGGATTGGGAACCCGACGCCGTCCTAGCAGCCATTTCTGCCTGGGATTCCACCACTATCGAGGTGGTTCGCGCGGTGGTGATGTCGCGTGGGCGGGTGGTGGTCCTACGGGAATCGCAACGCGAGCTGGAGCAGCCTGCGCCCAAGGGATTGCCGGGTGTGGTGGAGGTGGACTCCTTGCAGATGGCGATTGTGCAGATTGAAGGGTGTGCGTTGGATCGGCGCCAGTGGGAGGCTGACGCCGCGCGCGCAGATGCAGAGCGCAATGAGCGGATCAATATCGCCATCCGGGTTGAGGGCAATCGGCTGGCGACAGAGCTCAGCCGGGGAGGGATCCATTCGAAGCAGGAGTGGGAAGAGCGGATGGCAGAGTTTGTGATTGGTTTGCATACGCAGGTGCTTGGCCAGGGTGTTGCGATTCCACAAGTTGGACATGTTGAGGCTGATTGGCCGCATGTGCCGCGGCAAACGCGGTGGCAGGAACTGGCATTGATCAGCGTTGCTTGCATTGGTGCCATTGCAGCTGGACTTGCTTTGGGCAAGGCGATTGGTGCCCTGTGGGTGGGGCTTGCGGTGGGGCTGATGCTTGCTGGGGTGGTTGGCGCGGTGCGTTGGCGGGCAGCCCAGAATGCGTATCGTTCGCGGGCTGCTGAGCATCGAGGAGCTGCGTTTCGACAGGCAGCCATCGGATACATCACGAGTGTGGTTGCTCGAATGCAGATCCCGAGAATGCGGGAGCATATTGTGCAGGAATTGACAGTACGAGACGTAGCTTTGCAGGAAGCGTCAGTGCGCGACGTTGCTGTGCGGGAAATGCTTCTGCCGGACGCGGCGTCGAAAACTCAACAACAACATTAAGGGGGCAACATGGAACAGTTTGACCACACTGATTGGCACAACCTCGGAAACGGACTACCGCCCAGCCACTTGGAACCACCGGCGGGCACCAGTGACCTCGACGAGATCCTCGAGAACCTCAATAACCCCGCGGCGATTCACAATGATCCCAATGAAACGATCTTGCTGTGGGAATTCCGCGGTGAAGAATACCTGGTACCTGCAGATATAGATAGCGATGCGGCAACTATCGCAGATGATAAAGGACTGCGTGTCCTTGCAGATACCGACGGTGACGGGCGCGTGGACTATGTATCCTCAGTTGACTTCGACGGCAGTTGGAGTGCCTGGAGATGGCAACAAGATGCTGCACAGCTCCGAAATTACCACGCGGAAGCTCCGCAAGGAAAGATTACTGACCTGCAAGAATATGGAAATGTGGGGGGTGTCACCCCCGAACAGGGAGGAAAAATCTGGGAAGTTGGTGCGTGGAAGTGTGTGGAGCGGGGGGAATGGGGCTAGACTCGAATATCTATAACGCCGTCCGTGCAAACCTCACACAACAAAGGGAGTGACTCGATGACCATCAAAGGCCTCATCGGAGAAGTACCAACCAACAACGCCGACCTCATCGCTTGGGTTCAGGAAAGTGTAGAGCTCTTCCAGCCGGACAACGTGGTGTTCTGCGATGGATCCGACGAAGAATGGGACCGTCTCACCCAAGAACTCGTTGATGGTGGAACCCTCATCAAGCTCAACGAAGAGAAGCAACCAAACAGCTTCCTCGCTCGTTCCAATGCCTCCGACGTGGCACGTGTGGAATCCCGCACCTTCATCTGCTCCGAAAAGGAAGTAGATGCTGGCCCAACAAATAACTGGGTAGATCCTCAGGTCATGCGCGCGGAAATGCGCGAGAAATTCGCAGGTTCCATGCGTGGCCGCACCATGTATGTGGTGCCATTCTGCATGGGGCCAATTACCGACGAAAATCCAAAGCTTGGTGTGGAAATCACTGACAGTGCATATGTTGTGCTTTCCATGCGCGTCATGACCCGCATGGGACAAGCCGCCCTGGACAAGATCGGTGACCATGGTGAATTTGTGAAGGGCTGGCACACGGTCGGTGCGCCGTTGGCTGAAGGTGAGCAAGATGTGCCATGGCCATGCAATGACACCAAGTACATCACCCACTTCCCAGAAGCGCGGGAAATCTGGTCCTATGGTTCCGGCTACGGTGGTAATGCGATCCTGGCGAAGAAGTGCTACGCCCTGCGCATTGCCTCTGCAATGGCTCGCGACGAAGGCTGGATGGCAGAGCACATGCTGATCCTGAAGCTCATCAGCCCAGAGGACAAGGCATACTACATTTGTGCAGCGTTCCCTTCCGCCTGTGGCAAGACCAACCTGGCGATGATTCAGCCAACTATCCCAGGCTGGCGTGCTGAGGTTGTGGGCGACGACATTGCATGGCTGCGTTTCGGTGAAGATGGTCGCCTGTATGCGGTGAACCCAGAGAACGGTTTCTTTGGTGTGGCACCTGGCACCAACTATGCATCCAACCCGGTTGCGATGCGCACCATGGAACCAGGCAACAACCTGTACACCAACGTTGCGTTGACCGATGATGGTGACGTGTGGTGGGAAGAAAAGGGTGATGCGCCTGCACACCTCATCGACTGGTTGGGCAACGAGTGGACACCTGAATCCGGTACGGATGCCGCGCACCCGAACTCCCGTTACTGTGTACCAATTGAGCAGTGCCCAGCTACCGCCGCTGAGTTCAATGATCCGAAGGGCGTGCCGGTTTCCGCGATTCTGTTCGGCGGACGTCGCCCAGACACGGTTCCACTTGTGACGCAGGCTCGTGACTGGAACCATGCAACGTTCATTGGTGCAACGTTGGCTTCCGGTCAGACTGCGGCCGCCGAAGGTAAGGTTGGTGCGCTGCGCCACGACCCTATGGCAATGTTGCCATTCATTGGCTACAACGCTGGTGATTACCTCCAGCACTGGATTGACATGGGTAAGAAGGGTGGCGACAAGATGCCAGCTGTCTTCCTGGTGAACTGGTTCCGCCGTGGCGAGGATGGTCGTTTCTTGTGGCCAGGTTTCGGCGAGAACTCTCGTGTGCTGAAGTGGATCGTGGACCGTATTGAGGGTCGCGTGGATGCCGAAGAAACCGTTGTTGGTTACACGGCTCGCTTTGAGGACTTGGATGTTGCTGGCCTGAGCGAAACTGAGCAGGATATTCGCGAGGCGTTGGCCGTGAACCCGGCTGAGTGGGAGCGGGATCTTGAGGATAATGAGCAGTGGTTGCAGTTCCTCGGCGATCGTGTCCCTGGCGAAGTCTGGGATGAGTTCAATGCTTTGAAGGAGCGCATTGCCGCTGCGAAGTAACCCATCGCAAAGCTGAGCGTGGCCGGTCGGGAAGTTCCTGACCGGCCACGCTGTGTTTTCAGTGTGGTGTCTGCGGTGAGACGGAAGGTGGCTATGAGCTATTCCGCAGGTTGTTTCGCGGATTTTTCCGATCGTATGTCCGCAGGAATTCCAAGGTGGCGAGTAGGACTGGCATTGGAACAGTCATGGTAAGAATCAGGACAATGATCCCTGGATTGAATGCAATTGGCCCGCGGAGATCGAGGACCAGCCCCAGGCAGGTTATGGCAAGGACCATCGCAAGGGAAATTGGAAGGTATGTTGTTCGTATGGAGCGTTTGGTAAGTCGAGGTTTCAGTACCTTGTACGCGAGCACAGTTGCGATAGGGAACCAACCCAGTGCGATGAGTGAAGCCAAACGAACCTCGTAGAATTCATCCCCAGGTTCGTTGAATGAACCAAGCCAAACTAGGCCCAGAATAACGACGCCCAGGTAACAAAATGCTGGCAGGTCATGGAAGACTGTTCGCGGCAAGGTGGGGTTACCTCTAGCCATGAATGACTTGGTGTAATCAATGGTTCGTATCATCACCGCGCCAATAATTGTTGGAAGGCCGACAAAGACCGGTAACTCCAGGGGGATTTCGAGCGCGCCCTGTGGGTTTGCGTTCGAGACCAACTGAAAGTACAGGAAGGCAACAGCAAGTATCCCTAGCCAAAGCAGAAGCTCCCGGAATGTTGGCAGATCCACACTGAAAATCTTGGAAAGGAGATATGCGCTAAACAAGTGGAATATCGGAATGACCCAGGTATAGCCGGAATCGAGAAAAGCAACGGTGAGCACGACTGATAGTGCAAGTGCCCAAAAGATGCTAGGAATAGCCCAACGGTTAGGCTGCTCTGGGAACAGGGGGGTATCAGTTTGCAACTGGTTCCTCCGTATTGTTGAGAACACTGGATTCGCTGGCATCTTGGCGTCCCTTCTTCAGCCAAGTGTTTGCAGCAACTGCTGCAAAGTAGATTGCTGTCAGTTCCCTACAGCGTCCCAGATTGAAACCTGAAACTCCCTGACTTCGTACGTGGCAAGCTAACATCATATTGTTGAGGAGCGCCTTGTCGCATGCTAGCCGCAAGAGGGTAATGGGGCTTAATTCGCCAACCAGGGCTTCAAGGCACAAGTCATGGCGCGCGCAGGCACCATGCATATTGACTGGGACACCAGCAAAGTTAAATGCATCTGGGGATGTGGTGCAATAGTCGTGCAGAGAAATGTGTTCGACTCGGGGTAGGTATTTTTTTCGCCAAGGATTGCAGCCCCAATAGCGATACTCATCTGGAATTGAGACACTGCCAAAACTTGGATGAGTTGAGTCCGGTTTTGGACAGTTATAGTTGAAATCAGACTGAGAAATAGTCTCACCGTCTGAATGTGCGTTCGGTACATTGTCATAGCCAGATAGTGGCTCGCCGATGAATTCGTGATACTCCAGGACTACACTACTTATCTCCTTTCCATGGACCTCGGCAGCACTTCCATAGGTAAACACTTCCCAAGGGAACATGTCGCGCCCATTGAAAGATTGTCTCAGTGAGGAAAGATCATCCAAAGTGCCAGTCGGTGCGGAGGTGGGGTACCCCCATTCAGATCGCTCGTATCCTCTCATCGACCAAAGAGCTAGTATCAAGCCGTGAATTTCCCAAGCTCCTGTAGTAGGTGACCAATAGAGCATGCCGCCAGCAAATCTATTGAATCGACCGACTCCATCTGGGGTACCAATTTCATCCGTCTCAGGATAGCCCAACACGCCAGTTGGTCCTCCAAGCAGCAAATAGCGACCAAGGATTTCACCTTCTACAGCTGCTAGGCCTGAAAGCGATCCGTAAATGTGCCCATTCTGGAAAACCTGTCGACGGCCAATGCCGTCACCAGTGCCCAATTCGTCTTCTATCGGGTATCCGAGTCGTCCGGTTTCCCAGCCGTTTCTAGCCCAAACCAGGGAAAAATGAGTTGATACAGAATGAGCGCCTGTGACTGGATGCCAGTAGATAAAACCGTTCACAAACTCAGTGCGCTTACCTGTGCCGTCAGGGTTTGTGAGCTCGTTCGACTTAGGCCAAGTGAGGAAGGATTGAGGTCCACCCAATTGGTCATACTTTTCCCGGATTGCACCGCAGACTTGGTGTGGTGAAGGCCAGTAGGTGCGACAATTCGACGCAAATGTAATTGAATTAGTCAGTTGTTCACGCTGATTGGAAAGTAGTTCTTGTGCTTCCTGAATTTCGGCGAGGTCGGCTTCCTCTTTAGTGAATCCGCCGGGTATTGCCTCATAGTCTGATCGCATTTTGCCGGGCACGATTTGGCTTTGTGGATTGCTGGTAGGTCTCCAGAAAGCGCCTGCATTATTTGCAACAACATTGCGATTGAACCCTGGGGAATGAATTTCCAGCGCTGAAGGATCTGAATGGTTAGTGCTCTCGAAGGACTTTGGTAGGTCTTGGCCAGTGGCTTGTGTTGAGGTGAAGAAAAGGACTGTTGCCGTGATTAGAACGCTGAACAATTGAAGCGTGCGGACAAGGTACTGAAATGCACTTGAGTGCATTCGGTTTATAGTCAAGTTGATCCCTCCTCGATTTGTGGTTGCCCCTGCGATAGGCGTATCTGTCAGAATTGGCAAAAGAAGCAAGTTTGCTTTTGATTATTGTGTGCTGCATCACCTAGATTGTCAATTCGGGGGGAGGCGCAGATTGGTGCAGTTCGGGCAGCGTTCAGTTCATTTACCCTGCGCAATGCGCATTCGGGGTAGGGGTCAGCTCTGCAGCGGAGCGGGCGAGAGACCATTTCACCAACGAATGTACTGGGGTTGCTTGAGGCATGGTGGCGTGCCGGACTCGCGGCACGGCCGGACAAGCAATCGCCACATCAATATTCGTTACGTCAATACCGGCACTTGCACCGGAAACCCCGCCGTGGCTAGCGCCACTGCTATTCCCGCTGGCCAGTTCTCCAGAAGGCAAGCGGTACATGGAATTGGTGAATGGGGTGATGGTTTCATCGTCCTTGAGGTACAGCGCAGTGTAGGCAATTCCACTGCGCGTGTCAGGGAGCGCATTCATCTCCCGCAGGAATGCTGAACCATCGATTTGGTCCAAACTGGCGGGGGAGAGGAAGAAAGCGCTGAGCCTTGGGAAGATACGTGAGAAGAAGTTGCTCACAGGCGAAAGTCCACTGACAGTGGTACCGCGTATGCTGCCTGCTAGTGCAACGACTCGTCCAACGTTGTCGGCGCCGCCGAGCCGTTCAATGTAGGTCTTGGCAATCAGTCCGCCTTGAGAATGGCCCACAAGGTCAACCTTTGATGCGCCGGTATCGGCAAGGATGCGGTCAATGATTCCGGAAACCTCACGTGCACTGTCCATCACGGGTGCAACTGCACCGGCACCTGGTTTGATTTGTGTGATGGTGATGGCGCGCTGTCCATAGGTTGGTGTCCATACACAGTAGCCATCCTGTGCAAGTGAAGTGGCAAGCGGCTGCATGGCGGAGGCGTTGTCGGTGGTTCCGTGGAGCAGCACTACTGGATGCGGTTTGTCGCTGGTGGCAACACAGGCGGCATTGTTGATCCGCGAAGTGGTGGTACCCACAGCTCTGCTGTCTGACTGTGGGGAGGTGACGATTGATGATGTTGTGGTCTGTGCAGCACTCGTTGGTGAAAACATTGGAGTGGCCATCGAGGCGGTACTGACAAGTGCCACGGTTGCCATGGAAACCAAGGTTGAGGATGGAAAACCGCTGTTCAAGCGCTTGAGTGAGGGAAGCAAGTGTGGTGCATTTCGAATCATGGATACAGCGTAAGTGATGTGAGAGGAGTTGGGGGAAGAACTATGAAAAAACTTTCATGCTCGCTTCATCATCACTTCACGATCGATAGGCACAATACAAGTATGAGCATGAAACAGAGCATTCGAAACGCACAGCGATTCCTTCCAATTGGTGCTGCATTTGCAGTGCTCGTTGGCGTTGCTGCAGCGGGTGAAGCATTGACTCGGACCGAAACAGCACCACAGATTACGGACGGTACCCAAGTGGTGCAGCTGAAGACCGGATCTGTTGAAGGTGCGGCAACTGTAGATGGTCAGAATTCAACAACCGAATCGGAAACGGCAACCACGGCGCCAGATTCCTCCGCGGCAGGAGCGTCCAACAGCGGTGCCACCAATGGATCTGCTGCAGGCGCAACTGGAAACACCTCGGGCGGAAATGCAACCAACACCGGTGCTTCGACCGGCGCAGCAAACCCGGTTCCGAACGTGCCAGCACCAAGCGTGCAAGCACCAGCCAACCCTGCACCAGCCAACCCAGCGCCAGCGCCAGCACCAGTGCCAAACATCAACACCATCCCGAATATTCAATTGGATGATCTGGATGACATTGATGACCTGGGTGGAATCGACCTTGGAGACTGGGACTAACACATGAATACTGTCACCCAAGCAAACCCGAACACCCCTCCAGCATCAGCGGCTCCACAAAAGGTATCTTCTGCGCGTGTCCGCATCGTCCTGTGGATCCTCGCCACTGTTCTGCTCACGATCTTCGCCGTCGTGCTGACCACCCGTACGCTGCTACTCACGAACGTGGAAAGTCATGCCAACCGCCAAGTGGAGCAAGAAGTAGCCGAATTCATCAACTTCCTTGATGAAGGCCGCGACCCGGCGACTGCAGAACCCTTCACCGATACTGCCCGCCTGTTCCAGGTGTACCTCGCTCGCCAAATCCCTGAGCCAAGCGAATCGCTCCTCGCCGTGATCGACGGACGCACAATGGAAATCCAACGCCAAAACGAAACCCAGCCTGCCACAATCAGCGCAATCCTCGCAGATCAGGCAAATTCCGGGGTGTACCACACCGCTGAAGGGGAACGAGTCCATTGGGCTCGCGTCGATATCGTTCCGGAGGCTGGTGGCAAGACCGACCATTACATCGTCGCAAAGCACACCGGCGCCGACGTGGCCCGCGTCAACAATGAAATCACGACCATCGCACTCGTGGGTGTGGGCGGCACGGCCATCGCTGCGATCATCGCTTGGCTCATCGCCGGACAATTGCTCCTCCCCAGCCGGCAAATCCGCAATGTTGCAGTACGGATCACGGAAACGGACCTCAGTGCCCGCGTCCCGCTCACCGGAACGGACGAGTCTCGGGAGCTGGCGGCGTCGTTCAACTCCATGCTGGACCGCATCGAATCGCTCACGCATCGCCAAGCGAAATTCGTCGACGACGCCGGCCACGAACTCCGCACCCCAATCACCGTCATCCGCGGCCAATTGGAACTCCTTGACCTCAACGACCCAGTTCAAGCGCAACGCTCCGTGGACTTGTCCATCGCCGAACTTGACCGCATGACCCGCATCGTCAATGAGCTGCTCACCCTCGCTGTCGCTGATCAACACGATTTCGTCGTGCCAGAACCTGTCGATGTTGCAGATCTCACCATCGAACTCGAGGACAAGATCAGTGTGATGGCCGACCGGAAATTCACCCTCACCGAAGTTGCCGAAACCACCGCCGCGCTGGACCGGCAACGTATCACCCAAGCAATGCTCGAAATCGTATCCAACGCCGTCCGCCACACAGCAGACGGAGCCGGAATAGAATTCGGTTCCCGGGTTGGCACACTTGCGACAAACACCCCGGGTAGCAACAACTCGGACAGCCAAGCAACGGTAGAGTTCTTCGTCCGCGACCACGGGCCTGGCATTGCCCCCGAGCTGCTCCCAACCCTCTTTGACCGCTTCACGCAACATGGCTCCAATGGCCGGCAAAAGGGTGGCGCTGGGCTGGGACTTTCGATCGTCAAGGCGATCATGGACGCACACCATGGCAGTGTGCGGGTGGAATCCCAAGAAGGCGAAGGAACCACCTTCACCTTGGTCATACCACTCACCAACGCCGCATCTCAGACCCCAACCCAAGCAACCCCCAAAGACACCCCAGAAGCCACAACCCTAGAACAGGAGACCGAAGCATGAGCCGCATCCTCATCATTGAAGACGACGCCGGTATTGTCGACTACCTCACCCGCGGCCTCCGCGCCGAAGGCTACGAAGTAGACACCGCCGAAGATGGCCTCACCGCCTACGAAAAAGCCACCCTGTCCGACTACAACCTCATCATCATGGACCTTGGGCTGCCAATGGTTGATGGTCTGGACCTTCTCAGCCGGCTGCGCAGCAAAGGGGTCAACGTCCCAGTTATCGTCCTGTCGGCCCGGACCAGCGTGCAAGACCGTGTGGGATCCCTGGAAGGCGGTGCAAATGACTACATGCCAAAGCCGTTCCAATTCGCTGAGCTCCTGGCACGCGTGCGCCTGCGCCTCGGCGACAACGTCCGAAGTGAACCGGCCGCCCAGCTGACCTACAACGACCTCACCCTGGACTTGCGCACCCACCAGGTCACCATCAACGACCGCAGCATCGACCTCACCCGCCGTGAACTTGGACTGCTGGAGACCCTCATGCGCCACCCAGGTCAGATCCTGTCCCGCACCCAATTGCACAGCTACGTGTGGGGCATGGACTTCGACCCAGGTTCCAACGTGGTGGACGTATACATCCGTTCGCTGCGCAAAAAGATCGGCGCGGAACGCGTGGAAACTGTCCGTGGAAGTGGGTACCGACTGCGATGAACACACTGCATGTTTTTGAAACCACCCCACCGGTGAGCCAAGTACCCGCGCCGCAACAGGCTCGCCCAACGGTGCCATGGCGCAAGGCGTTGCCCGGTGTGATCGTGGCAATCCTGCTGGCTGTGGGAGTGTGGGCCCTTCCGGCAGACATCAACCCCGATGCCCGATTCACGCTGACGGTCTTTGCTATCGCGGTATGGATGTGGATCTTTTCCAAGCTCGACGACACGTTCGTCGCCCTCGGCGCCGCGATTGTGCTGGTGCTGGCGAACGTTGTGGAAACCGAAAGCCTATTCTCGGCGCTTGGTGATGAGCAGACTTGGTTGTTGCTCGGTGCCTTCGTGGTGGCCGCTAGTGTGAGTGCTTCCGGGCTGGCTACCCGCGCGGTGGTGTACCTCTGTGCTGGGCAATCTACCCCACGTGTACTTGCCCATGTACTTACTGCTGCGGTGGTTGCCACCGCCTATGCCATTCCCGCGACTTCGGGCCGGGCGGCGTTGATTATCCCAGTGTTCCTGGCGCTTGCCGCGTCCCTTGCTGCGCACCGCTGGTTCATTCGGGCCTTGAGTTTGCTGCTGCCGGTGGTGGTGCTGCTCTCTGCTGTGGGTGCACTGATCGGTGCTGGCGCGCACCTCATTACTGTGCAAATTCTGCAGGAGGCGGGCTATGAAGGCTTTAGCTTCACCAAGTGGATGATGCTGGGTATGCCATTTGCGTTGGTGTGTTCCCATATCGCCACGGAGATTGTGCTGCGGCAGTTCTCTCAGCGCAGCGACCGGAAGGTGATGTTCCACCTGTCCGCGGCGGATATCAGCCCGGCGGCGACACAGCCGTTGTCCCAAGCTGAGTCGCGGGTGTTGCTGGTACTGACGGTCACGATTGTGCTGTGGTGTACCGAATCGCTGCATGGTATCCACCCGGCGCTGGTGGCGTTGCTCGCGGCGTTGGTTGTGACCTCCCCGTGGGTAGGCCTGTTGAGTCTCAGTAAGTCCATCAAGAAGGTGCCGTGGAACATGATTCTGTTTATGGCTGCGACGCTGGCGCTTTCTGCCGCATTGACCACCAGTGGGGCTACTGATTTCCTTGCTCAGCGGGTCCTCGGTGGCGCGTTGAGTGGTGACGGTGCGGGTGCGATCTTCGTGGTTGCCATAACGGTGCTTTCTGCCGCGGCGCATGTGGTGATTCAGTCTCGCTCTGGCCGGTCTGCGGCGCTGATCCCGGTGGTGATTGCGTTGGCCCCTGTCGCTGGTGTGAATCCTGTTGCTGCCGCGTTTATTTCCACTGCCGCTGCTGGGTTTTGCCATACTTTCCCGGCTTCGGCGAAGCCGCTGACGTTGTTCCATAACCTCACGGACGAGGATCCGACGATGCCGATTTTCACCCGCGCTGAGCTTACGCGTTTTGCCGCTGTGTATTTCCCGGTGTTTATCGCGTTGACGTTGTTGTTCGCGTTCGTTGTATGGCCGGCGCAAGGGTTGCCGTTGTTCCTCTAGTCCCTATTCCCCCTCTCTATCCGACGCCGCTTTCCGGCGGCACCATTTCCCAAATTCTTTTCACGAAACCCCTCAAGGAGATTTGTCATGTCTACATTCGTTCCACAGCGCGTTGTTGTTGCTCCAAGCGGCTTCAAGGAATCCCTCAGTGCCGTCGAGGTTGCTGAAGCGATCGCCGCCGGTGTTCGCCGTGTATTGCCTGGTGTGGTGGTCGATAAGTACCCAGTGCCGGATGGTGGGGAGGGTACTGTCGAGATCCTTGCGACGCGCCCAGATGCTTCCCTCCACTCGGCTCGTGTGACCGGCCCGGTTGGTCAACCTGTGGTCGCGGAATGGGTGATGATCAATACGCAAAATGCGCACGGTGAGGTGCAGAAGACTGCTGTACTGGAAATGGCGAGTGCGGCTGGGTTGAGCTTGGTGCCTCGGGACCTGCGCGACCCGGGTGCTACCACTACGTATGGTGTTGGGGAGCTCATCCGGCATGCGCTGGACGCTGGAGCGGAGAAGATCATCGTCGGTTGTGGCGATTCTGGTACGTGTGATGGTGGGGTTGGTGCGTTGGCCGCGCTCGGTGTGGAATTCGAGATGGCTGCGGGTGTGGAGTACACCAATACTGTTCCGGCTCCGTTGGGTAAGGAATTGGCGTCGATCGTCGCCGTGGATATTGCTGGTCTTGATCCTCGTCTATCTCATGTCAATATTGATCTTGCGTGCAATGTGCACAATGTTTTGACTGGTCCGCAGGGAGTGGCGCGTGTATTTGGTCCGCAAAAGGGCGCGACCCCGCAGCAGGTAGAGGCCTTGGAACAAGGATTGGAGCACCTGGCGGAACTCCTTGAGTCTGCGCTTTCGCCTGCCTTTGATTTGTTCCGTGGGCGTGGATCTGGCGCTTCTGGTGGTTTGGGTGCGGGACTTGCTGCGATTGGCGCGAAGCCACGTGATCGCTTTGAGGTGTTCTTGTCATCCAGTGCTGATGGGAAGGATCTCAGCGCGTTGATTGAACGTGCGGATCTGGTGATTACCGCCGAGGGGGCGATTGATTTCCAAACCCCACGGGGGAAAGTGCCGGCAGAGGTGGCTGCTCGTGCGCAGGCAACTGGTGTGCCAGTATTGGCAATTGCTGGTTCGCTTGGGGAGGGTGCACCGCAGGTTCACGATGTTGGTATCGGTGCAATTGCTTCGATCATGACCGTCCCGATGAATCTGGAGGATGCGGTGCGAGATTCCCGTAACTTATTGGCGAATGCGGCGGAGCGCACCATGCGAGTGTTGCTGCTGGGTTCTGCCATGGCTGGTCAGATGTCTGCTCGGGCGATGCGTCCAATGGTTGGGGCACAAGGCTAGGTAGCGTGTGGGCGGCGGGGAACTGCCGTCCACATTTGGGGGTAGTTATACAAAAATACTGATATGTGGAAGCTGAAAAGTCTCTGAGTTTCTGCCATTTATACTTCCCGATGTGAGGGTTGGCCATAGCATTCAAAACGCAAATCGAATCGATCAAGAACATCTGTTCTTGCGATGACTCCAAATTCCGAGCCTGCGTAGAAAGAATGTCAGATGAATAGCACCACTATCGGTCGACGGCTCCTCGCACTTGTTGCTGCGATGAGCCTCGGCATCGCCACCCTCGTGGGCATCAGTCCAAACCAGCAACCAGCAGAAGCGCAAACCACCGCGACAGATCTGCTGGATAAACTCCCAGTAGATGGAGCTAGCACGTGGCCGGGCCTGTTCCGCAAGGGCGCATTGCCGTGGGATCTCGCTTGGGGGCAAACCTTCCAAGTCAGCATGCACACGGGAATCAGCTGGGGCTACCTCGTGTGGTGCTTGAACTCGAATCTGACACCGCCGGACGGCAGAGTTGAATACACATACAACAAGGACGTCACTGCCGAGCGACTCTACGAGATCCTCGCCACGGGCAACCCAACAGGTGCAGCCAACGCATTGCGCACCTACCACGGCGATAATAAAGAAACACTGCGTGAAAACTTGACGCGTCTGTTCGTCATCTTTGGACAGAGCTCTGACCCAGCAGCAGTTGCGGCGCGTGAAGCTATCAAGCGCGACTACTGGAGCGGCTATGGGCTAACCGATGCGCAAATCGCAGAAGATATGCTCATGGCTGCCCAAGAAGTCCTGTACCGCTGGGGCACCAACAACAACGAACCAATGCGAATCACTCGTCCAGCGCAGAAATTCTACCGTGCCATGGCTGCCCCAAATGGCCCAGCTACACTGCGCGGCTACTTCGGTGGGGATGTGCATGACTTCCAGCTCAACATCCACGCACCAACCAATGGTGCCTACCAGTTCATGGTCGATATTTCGAAGAAGACGTACACGGACCTGGAGCTCCGCAAGATTGTGACAATTGATGGGCAGGCGGCGTCGACAATTCCTGCCGATCTAGCGGCCGCTACGTTCAACTTTGACATTGTCTGCGCGTACCCAAAGGATCCACGGGCGAACATCAACACCACGGTCACCGTGTCACCAGCTAACCCCGACGCCATCCGCATCAGCAATATCCGCTCCGGGTCGGAATGTACCGTCACGGAAGCAACCCCAAGTGATGTTGCTGGGATGAACTATGTCGAAACCAGCTATGAAGTGTTCGGGCCAGGTGTGCTGGCGCAGGGACAGCGTTTTACTGGTTTGCAGGCCAAGTTTGTAGTGGATGGCCCGGATGCGGTGCGTGTGTCCGCAGGTAATGGCTACGAGACCCCGCCAACGACTCCACCAACGACCCCGCCTACAACCCCGCCTACCGTGCCACCAACTACTCCGGAAACAACCACTCCAACCACCACGACTCCGGTGACGCCAACTACGACCACTCCGGTTACACCAACCACGACGACTCCGGTGACGCCAACCACGACCACTCCGGTTACACCAACTACGACCACGCCGGTGACGCCAACCACCACGACTCCGGTTACCCCAACAACGACGATGCCGGTCACGCCGACCACCACCACTCCGGTGACGCCAACCACAACGACGCCGGTCACCCCAACCACCACGACTCCACAAACGCCGGCTACCACCACACCACCAGCTCCGGTAACCGTCCAGACCACGCCGCCAACCACTCCGCCGGCAACCCCGCCGGCAACCCCGCCGGCAACCCCGCCAGCTCCAACCACGGAGACAACCACCACTCCGGGCACGACCACCCCAGTGACCACGCCACCGGCAACCCCACCAACCACCCCGGCAACACCTCCACGCACCACTCCGCCAGCGCCACAGACCTGTGAATCCACAACGACTGTCTCCACCCCTTCAGGAGAATCGTCGGCCAAGGACCAGCAGTGTGCAGCGGCGAAGCGAACCAAGAACGCCTTGGCAAATACGGGAGCCAACATCATGACACCACTGCTGCTGGGCATGGTGATGGTACTGCTCGGCACAATTGCGGTAGCAGTGAAGCAAGGTAGCCGTAAGCGGCCTACTGCCTAACGCATACTGAGGGCGGCGACGAGCCAACAGCTGCCCCGCCACACGATTGTGGCTTGAATTTGGAAGGGAAACCGGGAGGTAGATCGCAACGATCACCTCCCGGTTTCTGTGCTGTATGCGCCCGCAGCAGGCAATACACGTACACCTGGGATGGTCTTGAATACAGCCTCCGCAGCATTTCTAGACAGATCTGTTCATTGTGGTGTATTGTTGGGACTTTCGTTCGCAGTGTGCACATGCACCTCAGGTATTTCGAAAGGATCACATAGTGGCACCGACAATTCTCACTGGACTCGTGCTCGGCACCGTCCTGGGCTACGTCATGCAACGAGGAAGGTTCTGTGTCACGGGTATGATCCGCGACATCTTCCTCCAAAAGACATTCCGCGGCATTACCGCACTATTCATCGTGATCGCCGTTCACGCCATCGGCCTCGCAGCGCTGACCAGCGCCGGCATTATCAGCCCAGAGCTGGAAAACTTCGCACCACTGGCCACTGTTGTAGGTGGATTGATGTTCGGTGTGGGAATCATCCTGGCCGGCGGCTGCGCATCGGGCACCTGGTACCGCTCCGGTGAAGGCTTGGTTGGTTCCTGGATTGCGCTGTTCCTGTATGGAACCATCGCGGCAGCCATGAATGCTGGCGCACTGAATGGCTTCAACACCTGGATGAAGAGCCACACCGTCGAAGCGACGACCATCCACAGCACGCTTGGCATTTCCGTATGGTGGCTCGCAGTGCCTTTCGCCGCTGCCACAGCAGTGCTTGCCGGCCGCTTCCTCCGCCAAGAGGCTGCAGCGCCAAAAATCGCCACGTTGGCCCCGAAGAAGTCTGGCTTGGCGCATCTGCTTGCCGAGAAGCAGTGGCATTTCTACAGCACTGCAGTGATCATTGGCCTCTTGGGTGTGATCGCATGGCCACTGTCCGCAGCCACGGGCCGCAACTTCGGCCTGGGCATCACGGGACCGTCGTCGGATACGATCCGCTACCTCACCACCGGTGACACCTCCCGCATCAACTGGGGTGTGATGCTGGTGTTCGGCATCTTGATCGGTTCGTTTATTGCCGCTCGGGTATCCGGAGAGTTCCGTGTCCGCGTTCCTTCCGCTCAGCAGGCTGTTCGTTCTGTTGGTGGCGGCACGCTGATGGGTGTCGGCGCAGTGTTGGCTGGTGGCTGCACCGTGGGTAACGGCATGGTGGAAACGTCCCT
>JBHAQQ010000149.1:0-5151 GCA_041830435.1 Corynebacterium sp. | reverse complement strand
TGTACACCACCACGCGAGTATCACGCTTTGCCCAGCGCACCGCCATGTCCAGGGAGGCGTCGGAAGAGCCATCGTTAACCACGATGAACTCCAACTCATCCCGGTCAATGCTTTGCCGAGTCAATGACTCAATGGTGGCATTGAAATATTCCGCTGCGTTGTACAGCGCAATCACCACGGAGAACCGTGGAGATTTGGAACGCTTGGCGCGATTATCAGTCACCAACATACTTGTGTGCATGGCCTAGTCCTCCGCCATTTCCAAGAGTGCAATTTGCTGTGTAACCCACTGTTGCAGTGGCTCGCATTGTGGCAACCAACGTTGTTGCAAGCTGCCCGTATAGGTAGTGGTTCGCTTCGCATACGCGAACTGTCCCCGACGGAAAATCAGTTCCGACTGCAGGGCACGCATCCACGTTGCCAGCGCACGATTCAGCGAACTTCCCTTCAACATGTCATCTGCAAAATCGCCGATCTTCACTGCATTTGATGCATTCTTTTGCGTATGGTCCGTGCTGATGCGTTCCGCAACTTCCACCCACTGAGGCGCAGCTGCATAACGATCCTCAACAGTCGTTTCAACTGGGGGCACTGAGCGGGCGAACTCGCGGTGCTTCAACACAGCGATGCAATGGGAAACAAACAACAACATCGACTGCGCACGAGTTGCTTTGCCCTGCAAGTATCGGCTGCACAGCGCATCTGCGGACTCCACGTCACCTGCACACAACAAACCGAATGCGGCGAATCCGAGCAGTGGGGTAGCGTCGGTATCTGCTGCCGGCAAAGCCAAGGCCAGACGCTGCAACGCATTTCCGGCAATCGCCCAGCGTCCCTCAACCAATTGATTCAGCAAATCAGCCTTGAGGTGTCGCAATCCACCGATCTCCGGGTGCGGTTGGAAGGCGTCGAACAGGTGCTCCACAAACGTGTCTTTCGAAACATGCTGTACCCGCGTCAGGTCTGGATGTCCCTTGAATGTCCCCAACGCGTGCTTGCGGGCATTCGGCACCACAATTTCATTGAAGGACACGCTACAAGCAGACACGAAATCCGCTTCCTGTATGCTTTGATGCAGGCGCTCAGCCCCGTCCACGGCTGTATCGGAAGCTACTGGTGCAAAAGGCACAGGCACGTGATACGCCCGCACACGGGCAACACGCTCAAGATACTTCTGCGGGAACACTCGCCAAAACAGCACCACGGATTCATCGATGATTGGCAACGCGGAGTAATCCATGGAGGCCAGGAACGGCATCACTCCAGCCACACTCTTGTGCAGAATCGCTCGCTCCAGATCCTGCCGCTGATAATTGGCAATAATCACCCGATCCGCAAACACCGCCTGCACATCGTCTTCTGGGTCCAGCTCCGCCAACGCCTGCTCCTCCGCAAACGCGCGTTCGGCGCGAGCCACCGCCGCGGCCTGGTTATGCAGGTTTGCGGCCTGTTCTTCCGCTTCGACTTGCGGCACCAGCACATCGAGGTAACGATCCAAATCTGCGAAGCTCAACAAGGTGCACAGGGCATCGGCTTGATCCGACGACGCTCCTTCTGCAATAAGCAACCCTTGGAGTTTGGCGGAATTACCCAGCAACGCCGCACACAATGCGCGGAACACCGGGAGGTGGTGCCAAGCTTCGAGGCGGGGGAACACCACCGCGCACTGCGCAATGCGCCGTGGGGTGAAACGCTCGCGGAAATCCCGCAGACTCTGCTGCGCAAAGCTCTTCGGGAGCTTTTCGGTCACAATCCCCGATTGAAAGCTTTGCAATTCCCGAGCATCCCAGATCAGCTCAGCTTCATCTAGCAGGTGAAAGAATTGCTCAAACGCCCCATTCCTCAAGGCTTTTTCCACTTGAGCCGACCACGTAACGAACGTGTTGCGTCGAATTGCTGTGGAAATTTCTAAGACGCGTACTTCTGGTTTCGACATGATGATTCTTAACTATGCGATGGTCTGCGTAAGGAGCCCAGTGATGAACCCAGTGATGGACCCAGTGATGGACCCAGTGATCGTGCTTTCGGTGGCCGCAACTAGAGCATCGTGGCCACAAGCTAGCTGCAAATGTCCCATGACTTAGCGCGCCGTCTCCCCGATGAAGAAGCGATTCTTTCCCTTGCCTGCGACGAGATATTCCCGCACAACTTCCAACTTTCCGGCGCTGGTGCCTTCACGTTCCAACAGCGCATCAATCGCTGCAAGGGAGATGGTGTGCGCATCTTCCTCATAGATAAATTCCTTGGTGTCCATGGTTTGGAATTTCTCCGTGTGCTCCACAGTCCAGTTGTGGACCGATGCGCTGTGGAAGAAAATTTCCCGTTTGATCACCTTGCCCGGATTACCGGCAAATACCGAGTTCGATGGGACTTCTTTGTTGGACACAATGGCACCGCCAGCCACAATGGCACCGGATCCCACCTGCGATCCTTTGAGCAGCATGGCACTCTGCCCTACCCATACATGGTCACCAATAAGCACAGATCGTGACGGGTTGATACGTTCGGTGGTTCGCGCATCATAAATCAGGTGCGGGTCTGCCGTGCGAACCACGATGCCAAAGGAAAAGAGACCATCGTTGCCCACGATGATGTTTTTTCGTTCCGAGGTGATCGTGGTAAACACCTGGTTGAAGTAATTGTTCTTGCCAAAGAAGGTGACAGAATCACGGTTGGCGTTGATCGCCACGCGGTAGGGTTGCGGACTGGCAGACAAGTACACCACGGCGTTATCTGTGCCGAAGGTGATGGTGCTGTGTACCAGTTCCACTCCCGGTTCAATGACGAGGATGTTGTTTTCTCCGCGGAATTCAATGGAGCAATTACCGATGAGTTTCACGGTTGCTGGGTCGCATTGAATGGCGTTGGTGCCCAGGGCTGCTTCGTCGAAGTTGGCAAGGTCAGTAATGATGGCCATGAGGAATTATGCTCTCTTCTTTCCCCCACTACGCGTGGTGCGCTGTGTCGTCCGGGGAGGTCAAAAAATATGAATAATTCTTATACTATTCTTAATCTCGGCAAAAGGGAATGCTTCACACGATTTGCCACCACACGCTTCCGCAATTCCAACCAACGCGCCACCCGCAGCAACCAAAACACCTCACGTTGCAATGCCCAAAACTTCAGCATCACCACCAATGAAATCCGCCGCTGCCCCACCACCCGCGACGGCACCCCACCAGCCTGCCGTGCATCATCCAGCAAAACCGCATTCGCCACCGCCCGCAGCTGCCTGAGCACTTCCCAATCACGCGCCGCAATTGCCTTATTCAACGGCAACCACACATCCTGAGTCAACAGCTTGAACCGCAAACGATCCGCCGCCCGGAGTTTGCCCTGTTCCTCAAACACACGCACCCCCACCAACCCTGCGGTGAGCCGATCTGCAAACCCCCGCTCACTCCTCCAATCACTCGTCACGGTCACCCGCTCCGCCGGCGGATACACTAACCAGGAGTACACCTGCGCCGCCACAATACGAATGCCCTCAGCCAAGGCATATGCCCGCGCCGAGAACTCATTATCCTCAAAGCGTTTACCCTCGTGAAACGCAAGCTCGTGCCGTTGCAGGAACTGGCGTCGAAAGACCTTCCCGGTAGCCGTGGAATCATAAACCAAACCAGTTTCCTCTTCCACCGACCCCACCGTCCGAGTCCTCTGGAACAACCAACTCTGCCACGGCTGCTCCCACCCACTGCTCACCCGCCGCCGCACCAACTGGCCAGCACACACATCAGCAGGCGGATCACACTTCGTCGCCTCCCCAAACAACACCGCACACGCACCCGGCCGGAGCACATCATCACCATCCAGGAACATCACATACTCCCCCGTGGCCAGCGCCAACGCCCGATTCCGCGGCCCTGCCGCACTCCCCGAGTTCACCGTCAATTGCGCAATGCCCACAGTGGGGTCCGCATCGTGAATGTCCTGAATGATCTGCCACGTCCCGTCATCAGACGCATCATCAACGATGATCACTTCAATGTCGCGCCCCTCAATGGACTGCTCACGTACCGAATCCCAAGCTGCGCGCACCGTCCCCGCATTGTTATGCGTCGACAGAATTACCGTCACAGCCGGCGGCATAGTTCCCGCACACTCGCCCATCAGTTTTGCAAATCCTGCTTGATTTGCGAGGTCGAAACCTCCGGTGTGCGCGGCAAGTACACAACTTCGCACAAGTCAGCCAGTTGCTCATCAAACTTGCCTGCCCAGTCGTCGCCCATCACAAAAACATCAATCAAATAATCCTTGATGTCCCGCGGTTTCTGATCCCACGCATGCTCCGGAATCACCATATCGACGTAGCGAATCGCCTCCACCATCCGACGACGGTCCTCATAGGAAAAATACGACTTCTTCCCCTTCGCTTCGTTAAATTCATCCGACGACACCGCCACCACCAAGTAATCCCCCAACGCCTTGGCCCGCTTCAGCAGCTCAATATGACCATAATGCAACAGATCAAACGTCCCATACGTAATAACTCGGCGCACGTCAGTATCCTTACATTCAAAGAGGAACAACAGAGGAACAATAGCCCCAAGCTTATACAGACCTCAGCAAAGGCAAAAGCTCAAGCAAGTTCCCACCAAAAATTTCCGCGAAAGAGGTACCCATGGCCAACCTTCCTGCACGCCGCATTAAGGGAACGCTGCTCACGAACGGGAAGACCCGCAAAATCCGCACAGCGATGCGCCTCCTGCGAAATCAGGAATATGATCGCATCACCACGGCGGTGATTCGCACCGTCGAGGACAACGCCCCGGCCCCGGTGAAGAACCTCAACCTCGGTTACCGCCTGCGCACCATGCTGGGCCGAGTGCCGGGCACCGCAAACACTGGCCAGGCAGCTTTTGATCCACTCAACGTCCAGCCCCGCCACAGCACCAGCCCAGCCCACCGGATCCATGATCCGCTGCCGCTAGCTGCCGTGATCCTCGACGAATTCTCCCACGCAGCATTCAGCCCGGCGCTACCGACCGTGGCCATCACACCCGAAAATTGGAAAACGATATTCACCGGCCGCCAGGCCCCGCAGTGGCTGTTTGTGGAATCCGCATGGCGCGGCAACGCAGGAGCGTGGGCTAAGCGCCTCTCCACTCCCGGTGTGCTGGACCCGGAAATCGCAGCGCTCACCACATACTG
>JBHAQQ010000148.1:0-10704 GCA_041830435.1 Corynebacterium sp. | reverse complement strand
TACCGTGATGAAGAACTGGGAACCATTGGTGGCTGGGCCAGCGTTCGCCATCGCCAACAGGAATGGGCGGTCGAACTGCAGTTCTGGGTGGAATTCATCCTGGAAGCGGTAGCCTGGGCCTCCACGACCGGTGCCGGTTGGGTCACCGCCCTGAATCATGAATCCATCGATGATGCGGTGGAATATCGCGCCATCGTAAAACGGACCTTCGTTGGTGTCGGACGCGTTGGCTTCTGCGTATTCCTTGGTGCCCTGGGCAAGACCCACGAAATTGTCAACGGTCACTGGGGCATGGTTGCCAAACAGGTCAATCTTGATGTCACCATGATTGGTGTGCATTACTGCGGTTGCGGTTTTGATGCTCATGGTTTCGTAGTATACCCGGTATATCCGTTGCGTTTTCGTTCCGTTATTGGTTGCGTCTCTCAGCGCGCTAGGGAATTTTTCCCTAAACTGGAAACAACATTATCTGTTTTGCTTTTCCCTGATCTGTTTGGAGCATGATGAATCCAGCTACGTTGAAGTTGGCGCTGGGCGCTGCGGCGCAAGCACGCGCCATGATGAAGGCCCGTAAGCGTCGCGCTGAACAAGCACATATGCAGTCGCTGTTTGCTCTGCAGGATTCTGATGTGGATGATCCGCAGCGCGCTGATGTGTTGGCTACGGCGAATCCTTGGTCTCGTGCGGTTGCGGAACATCTGCTGGCGGAGAATAGTTTTGCGGAGGCGCAGCGCCAGGCCCGGGCTGTAGCGGAACTCGAAGCCCGCTCTGCTGGTTCGAGCGTGGAGGCCGCTGGTATTTCTCACGATATTTCCGACGCCGCCTCCAAGTCAGCTACCCGTACAGCGGTTCGGAAACGCCGCAAGGCACAAAAGGCTGCACGCAAGGCTGAGCTGAAGGCGGAACTGCAGCAACAACGTGCTGCAGCTGAGGATCAGTTCCGCAAGCAGGTAAAGCAAGATACCGTTGAATTTACAGAGGACGTGAAAGACGATATGGCAATCCAATCGAAGAAGTTGAAGAAGAAGGCTGGCGCGTTTGCTAAGCAAGCGCAGGAAGCTGTTGTGGATGTTGTGTCCGATGTTAAGGATGCAGTTGAGCAGTTCAAGGATGACTATGTTGACGATGTAGTCACCGGTGTACAGAAGCAGTCCCGTAAGCAGGCAAAGGCTGCGAAGAAGGCTGCGAAGAATACCGTGCAACAGCAGATCGTTCCGTTGGTGCAGACCGCACAGGAGAACGTGCAGCAGACGGTGGCTGATGTTCAGCAGGCTGCTCAGCAGAAGCAAAAGGACGTGAAGAAGGCGTCGAAGAAGGCTGTGAAGCAGCAGCGCAAGGAACTGGCGAAGGCTTCCAAGAAGGTTGCGAAGCGTGTAGATAAGCAGGAGAAGAAGTCCTCCAAGGGTGGATTGTTTGTGCTGTTGTTGGCGCTGGTGGGTGCGGCGTTCGCGGCTTGGAAGTTCCTGGTGAAGGGCGAGCAGCCACCAAAGACCGCTCCGAAGGTGCAGGACTTTGCAAATCAAGCGGCCGCAAAGGCCACCGGCGCCGCAGAGGTAGCGAAGGCTAAGGCTGCTGAGGCTAAGGAAACCGCTACCGAGAAGGCGGCTGAGGTCAAGGAAGCAGCCACCGAAAAGGCCGCCGAGGTCAAGGAAACCGCTACCGAGAAGGCTGAAGAAGTCAAAGAAGCCGTAGCTGAGAAGGTCGAAGAGGCAAAGGAAGCGGCACCACAGGCTGCACCTAAGCCAGCACCTAAGCCAGGACCAAAGCCTGCAGCTCCAGGCGCACCAGGTGCACCAAAGGCGCCAGGTAAGTAATTTCCCAACGCCATAAACCCATGGAGGGGCGATCCGCAACCAGCGGACCGCCCCTCCACTGCGTTTGCAACCGCATTTGCCCAATGCACTCCCACCCACCACAATGAAGCCATGACCAACCGCCCCCACTTCCGCCTGGAATTCACTTCCCTAGCGCACGCAATCCCGGGGGCACGTGCACTCGAGGCCATATTCGGCCAAGCGGAAGCCGCAGCCTGGTTGGACTCCTCCGATGAACCACGCGCTGCCGCAGAACAACCAGCGCTCTCCATCCTGACCGGCACCGGTGGCCCATGGTCCCAACTGATGCCAACTCCCGAAGCAGCAGCGGCAGCCCCCTTCGACCCCTTCGACCCCTTCCACCACATGCAGGACGTACTGCTTGCCCACCCAACGCTGATCCCGGAAACCTGGCCAGCGAAATTCACCCTGGGATGGGTTGGCGCCCTAGGCTACGAACTGCGCAGCCACACCGCAGATAACCCTGGCCCACTGGCCCACCAATCCCCACATCCAGATGCGCCCATGTTCTTCACCGATCGCGCAATTGTGTGCCTTCATGGAAGCGAACCACGCACCCTCATTGCGGTGCTGACCCATGACAACCATCCCCTTGAATCCGCGGAAAACCGCGCATGGATGGCCCACACCCGCACCATCCTGGCCGACCTTGCCACACCACCTGGCCCGGACAACTCAGACTCGCAAACCAATAGCGGTTCCAGCCCGCAACCACACCAGCATTCACGCCCCCAATTCACACTGGATCTGGATCGCTCCGCATACCTCCACGCCATTGCCAAGGCAAAGGAACACATTCGAGCTGGCGAAACCTACGAAGTTTGCCTCACCACCACTGCCCGCGGCCCAGCCCTGCAAACCTTCACCGACGCGTCACCCTTGCAGGTCTACGAGCATCTCCGCACCGTTGCGCCCGCTCCCTACGCAGCATTTCTGCAATTCAAGACCACAGCTTCACCGCTGACTGTGCTGTCCGCTTCACCTGAACGTTTCCTCGCCTGTTCTGCCAGCGGGGCGATTTCCGCAAAGCCGATCAAGGGCACGCGGCGTCGTTCACCAAACCCAGTAGCGGACGCGAACATCGTCACTGAACTGCGGAATAACCCGAAAGATCGGGCAGAAAACCTCATGATCGTGGACCTGTTGCGCAATGATTTGGGCAGAGTATGCACACCAGGGTCGGTGCATGTTCCGAGCATTTTTGCAGTGGAGTCTTTCTCGCACGTGCATCAGCTCGTTTCCACCATTCAAGGCCAACTGCGGGAAGGTTGCACGGTGGCTGAGCTGTTGGCGTCGAGCTTCCCTGGCGGGTCGATGACTGGGGCGCCGAAATCCAGCACCATGCGGATCATCGACACCCTCGAGCCACGCGCGCGCGGCCTATACTCCGGCGCGATCGGGTGGGCAGGGTTGGACGGCGCGGCGGAATTCTCCATCACAATTCGCACCCTCGTGGATGACGGCAATGAGTTGAGTTTTGGCGTGGGTGGGGCGATCGTCACCGACTCTGACCCCGACGCCGAATTCGATGAAATTCTGGCCAAGGCAGCCGCATTATTGCAAGCAGTCGACGGGGCAATCAACAATGCGTAAATAGCCCCGCAATTTGGGGAACAGCCCGGCGCGCTTCCTGAAAACTGCGTAGGATAAAAACAACATTGCAAATCCACAACGAAGATCTTGGAAGGAAGTCTCATGACTGAGCAGTGCCCATTCGGCCATGGCGCCAAGGCTGCATCCCCAACCACCGGTGACACCAACGCAAAGTGGTGGCCAGAACGCCTCAACCTGAACCTGTTAGCCTTTAACCCAACGGTACGTCGTCCATACGAAGATGACTTCGATTACGCAGCAGCATTCGAAGCGCTGGACCTGCAGCAGGTCAAGGCAGATATCGTTGCGGAACTGAAGAACTCCCGCGACTGGTACCCAGCCGACTTCGGCAACTACGGCCCTGCAGCGATCCGCATGGCTTGGCACTCCGCCGGCACTTACCGCTCCCAAGATGGACGCGGTGGCGGCAACACTGGCCAGCAACGATTTGCGCCGCTGAACTCCTGGCCAGATAACGTGCTGCTGGACCGTATCCGTCGCATCATGTGGCCAGTGAAGAAGAAGTACGGCCGCGCATTGTCCTGGGGCGACCTGATGATCCTCGCCGGCAACGCAGCGCTTGAGGACATGGGCTTCCCAACCTTCGGCTTCGGTGGTGGCCGTGAGGATGTTTACGAACCAGAAAACGTGTACTGGGGTGTAGAAAACGGCTGGCTGGAAAACGAACGTTACACCGGCGCAGAAAAGGGCGAGCGTAACCTGGAAAACCCACTCGCAGCAGTGCAGATGGGTCTGATTTACGTGAATCCTGAAGGTCCAGACGGCAACCCAGATCCTGTGGCTTCCGCTCGCGACATCCGCGATACGTTTGCCCGCATGGGTATGAACGACGAAGAGACCGTGGCCCTCATTGCTGGTGGCCACACCTTCGGTAAGACCCACGGCAACACCCAACCGGAGGACATCGGCCCAGAGCCAGAAGCAGCTCCACTGGAAAATCAGGGCATTGGTTGGGAAGGCCCAACCGGCAACGATACCCTGGGCTCCGGTCTGGAAGTGACCTGGACCTACCACCCAACCCGTTGGGACAACGAGTTCTTCCACATCCTGTACGCCTACGAGTGGGAACTCTTCGAATCCGCAACCGGTGCGAAGCAGTGGCGTCCAGTCAATGGTGGCGGTTCCGACCTGGTGCCATTGGCACACGGTGAAGGCCGCCAAGAACCACGCATGCTGACCTCCGACCTGGCGCTGCGTTTCGACCCTGAATACGACAAGATCTCCCGTCGCTTCAAGGAAGATCAGGAAGCATTCACCGATGCGTTCGCACGCGCATGGTTCAAGCTGACCCACCGCGACATGGGTCCAAAGGCACGCTTGTTGGGTGCTGAGGTTCCACAGGAAGAACTGCTGTGGCAGGACCCAATCTCCGCACCAGCTCATGTGCCAACCGATGCTGAGGTAGCTACCCTGAAGTCCGCGATTGCTTCCGCACTGGAGGCTGGTACCTTCACCATCGCTGAGTTGGTTTCCACCGCTTGGGCTGCAGCTTCTACCTTCCGCATTTCCGACTACCGTGGTGGCGCCAACGGTGCACGCATTGCCTTGGCTCCGCAGAAGGACTGGGAAGTCAACAAGCCTGCTGAGCTGGCTGCCACCTTGGGCAAGTTGGAAGATGTTAAGGCTTCCGCTGGTGTGGAGGTTTCCCTCGCTGACCTGATCGTGCTCGCTGGCAGTGTGGCTATCGAAGCTGCCGCCAAGGCTGCCGGCAACGACGTTACCGTTCCGTTCACTCCAGGCCGTGGCGATGCTACCCAGGAACAGACCGATGTGGAATCCTTCGGCTACTTGGAGCCAATTGCCGATGGTTTCCGCAACTACAACTCCGGCAAGTCCCCATTGCCAGCTGAGCACCTGTTGGTCGACAAGGCTGCCCTGCTGAACCTCACCGCCCCAGAGATGACCGTTCTGGTTGGTGGCATGCGTGTGCTGGGTACCAACCACGATGGTTCCAATGATGGTGTGCTCACCGATCGTCCAGGTCAGTTGACCAATGACTTCTTCGTGAACTTAATGGATATCGACAACAAGTGGGAGAAGGCCGACGAAGCAGGCACCCGTTACAACGGTTCCAACCCAACCACCGGCAAGACCTTCACCGGTACCCGCGTGGACCTGGTGTTCGGTGCAAACTCTGAGCTGCGTGCCCTCGCCGAGGTTTACGGCGCAGATGACGCAGAGCAGAAGTTCGTCAACGACTTCGTTGCGGCTTGGGTAAAGGTCATGGAAGCTGACCGCTTCGACCTGCACCGCTAAAGATAGCTAGCGCCCGGACGCTCTGGGTGTTGGTTTGAGTGGGATGGCGTGGATACACCGCGCCATCCCACTTTTTGTATGGATCACAGGAATCGGCGCTTATGGATCGTAGGAATTGCACTGTGGATCAAAAGAATTGGTGCTGGTTCGCGAATTGTAGGTCACTGTTGGCCATCCCACACGTGGCCATACTTACAAAATTAGTTGTTTCAGCACTGAATGTAGGCTGTCGCTGCTAACCTGAAGTGCATGGCTGACCATCCACAATCCACAGATGCAAAAAGCAGTGCAACCAGCGTGAATACGCAATCCTCCCACAGCACTTCCCAGGGTGTGCCCCGGGGTGCTTCCGGGGAAACCCACTTTGATGTCATCATCATTGGCGCTGGTACCTCCGGACTCAATGTTGCGCGCGAACTTTCCCGCGAAGGGCTCCGCGTGTTGGGCCTTGAGGCCGGTAAGCGATACAACCGCCACACCTACCCAACCACCGAGGTCGATGGTTCGTCCCAGCTGTACTGGGGCGGCGGTGTGGAGCTGAATACCGACGTCTCACTCGCGGTATTGCGCCCAAAGGTAGTGGGCGGTGGTTCCATTGTGAACCAGGCACTCATGGATCGCTTCGACGACATTGCCTTCGACTCCTGGCAAGCACAGTCCGGAGTGAGCTTCCTCAACACTGAGGACATGGCTCCATACTATGAACGGGCCGAAGGCAACATTGTTATCCAGCAAGTTCCTGAAGAGCACCGGAACCCCAACGCGGAGATCTTCGCGAAGGGTTTTGAAGCCAACGGTTACCAATACGCGCCACTGCAACGCGCAGAGAAGGATTGTCGCGCAGAAGATGGCAACTGCTGCATCAACTGCCTGTCCGGCTGCCGGGTGGATTCGAAGCAATCAACAGCCATCACTGCCCTGCCTGTGGCCGAAGCATTCGGCTTCCAGCTGCAGGATGAGGCAGAAGTTCGCACTATCCGGGAAACCCCAACGCATGTCGAGGTCACGGCTTTCCTCGGCGCCGCCACCGAACAGCGCAGGGCGCAAACATACACGGCGGACCGTATCGTGCTCGCTTCCGGGGCGATCGGCAACTCCGCGTTGCTCCTGCGTTCCGGCTACGGACAAGTACTTCCAGCGTTGGGTCATAATTTCTTCACCCACCCGCAGTACATGAACTTGGCAATCTACGACCGGCCAATCCGCGCGTGGGAAGGCCCATTGCAGAACTACAAATCCGCAGACCCAGGTTTCCGCCGCCAGGGCTACAAACTTGAGAATGTTTTCGCCGGACCGGCAAGTATCGCGTTGTTGGCACCAGGTTTCGCCAAGGAACATCACCGCATCATGGATAACTACGAAAACATTGCCTGTGTGGAAGTTTGCGTACGCGACGTCACCCCGGGAACCATCACCATCAACCGTGCCGGTAACCCAGTGATCAAGAAGCCACTCGGCGCTGAGGACCTGCGCCGTATCCACAATGGCAAGGCAGCGATCCGCAATATCTTTAATGCCACGGGTGCGAAGGAAATCATCGAGGGTGAAATGGGCATCGCCTTGCACCTCATGGGTGGATGCGCCATCGGCACCGACCCAGCCAAGTCCGTCATCAGCCCAGACTTCAATCTGCATGGCTCGAAGCGCATTTTTGCGGCGGACTCCTCCATCTTCCCGAACGCCCCAGGCATCAACCCTGCACACACCATCGCGGCACTTTCCCTGCGCGCATCCGAATCTATCCTCAGCGAGGCACGCTAATGAGCAAGAAGCAACGAAACAACCGCCCAGCCACCACCACCGAAGGGCTCCTGGCGATCGACCAATCCACCCTGGCGAAATTCACCCCTGCCGCCACCGACACCATTGCCCCAGCCACGGATCCACTCACACCAGCGCAGCTCAAAGGCATCAATGTCATCGGTGACATCATGATCCCAGGCGGAAACGGCTACCCATCCTTCAGCGAATCCAAGGCTGCCGCCGGCACCGCCCGCATGCTCCCCTACATGTACGCAGCGGACCGCGATCCATTCCTCATGCTGCTCACCGCCTGCGCATACCTGCCGAAACCAATCGTGAAATTCCTCGTCGCCACCTTCGCGAGCCACAAGGCCGCACCCGGCCCAATCGCCAGTGTTCTCCGAATGGGTAACCTGGGCCTCAAAGGGGTAATCCACTCGCTGTACTACTCCGACCTTGGCTACGGGGAAACCTCAATCCACCAGCTCATGCACTACAACCCAGGCATGAACACAGAAGCGTACGAGGCGTACTTGAAGACACAAAACGCTGCCGAGTAAACGGCGTCGAAGATGCGGCGTGGGAATCACCACAGCGAACAAGAACACCGCAGGGTGAACAACGCTCAGTGAACACCGCTCGGTGAACAACCCGCACACCGTAACCACCCAACAACACCAAACAGGGAACACAATGACTTTCTACACCTCTGAACAGCACGTTATCGACGGCGTGATGCAACGCGCCCGCGCCGCGGCCACCGCAATCCGCGCAACAGACATCAGCGAACGGCTCGACCACCTCAAGCAATTGCGGCACGTCATCCTGCGCCGCCAAAACGAAATCATGGACACCGTCCAGCGCGCGACACACAAATCACGTCCGGAGATCCTCACCTCGGAAATCTTCGGCACGCTCGACCAAATCCTGTGGCTGGAAAAGAACGCCGGCAAAGCCCTCGCACCGCAGAAAGTACCAACTCCCCTGCCGTTGATGGGCAAGAAGAGTGAACTGTGGTTCGAACCACGCGGAGTGGTATTCGTCATCGCCCCATGGAATTACCCATTCTTCCAAGCGATCGTCCCAATTGTTGCCGCACTCGCCGCTGGCAATGCAGTGATCTTCAAACCATCCGAGCACACCCCGCTGCAAGGCCTCGTGGAATCCGTCCTGGAAGACGCCGGCATCGCACCAAACTGGGTGCAGGTAGTGTACGGCGCCGGTGACGTTGGCGCGGCCGTAATCGACCAACGCCCGGACTACATCATGTTCACCGGCTCCACCGCAACCGGCAAGAAAATCATGGCGCAGGCCAGCCAATACCTCATCCCAGTGGAATTGGAACTCGGCGGCAAAGACCCAATGATTGTGTTCCCTGATGTCAATATTCCACGCACCGCCGCAGGCGCCGTATTCGGTGGGCTGACCGCCCTTGGCCAATCCTGCACCTCTGTTGAGCGCCTGTACGTCCACGAAGATATCCACGACGCACTCGTCGATGAAATCGTGGAGCAAGTTGGGCGCCTCACCCAGGCAGATTCCCTCTCCGACGACAACGACCTCGGTGTGATGACGGTCGAGTTCCAGGTTGCAACCATCAAGGAGCACCTCGACGACGCCCTAAGCCGCGGCGCACGCCAACTCACCGGCCAACACTGGAACGGAACAGATCGTGCAATTCCACCAATCGTCCTGGTCGATGTACCAGAAGATGCACTGGTGGTGCAGGAAGAAACCTTCGGGCCGATCATCCCAGTGCTGAAGTTCCGCGACGAAGCCGACGTGATTGCCCGCGCAAACGATTCTAAGTACGGCCTCACTGCATCGGTGTGGAGCGCCGATGAAGAACGCGCTCGCCGTGTAGCGTCCAGCCTTGAAGTTGGTGGTGTTTCCATCAACAACGTGATGGCAACGGAAGCTACCCCAGTTCTGCCATTCGGTGGAGTAAAGGAATCTGGTTTTGGACGCCACAAGGGTGTGGAAGGTCTGCACTCCTTCTGCAACGTGAAGTCCGTACTGGTGGATAAGGATGGCACCAAGCTCGAAGCAAACTGGTACCCACTGACCGCCGAGAAGGTGAAGAAGTTCACCGCAATGATGGAGGCATGGGTAAGCGACTCACCAGTGAAGCTGGGCAAGTTCGCCCTGCTAGGCACAGCATTGGAAAGCTACGCCCAAAAGGCACGGCGCTAGGTGCGAGCGGCCAATACTGCATAAACTGCCGCGGCTGCTGAGGCGGCCGCGGCAGTCCGGACTACTTCGCCGCGAGGATTTCCCGCAGCAACGCCGCAGCCTGCGTCGGAGTCTTACCAACCTTCACACCCGCAGCTTCCAACGCTGCCTTCTTGCCTTCTGCGGTTCCGGAACTTCCAGAAACAATCGCGCCCGCATGCCCCATGGTCTTGCCCTCTGGGGCGGTGAATCCGGCAATGTATGCCACAACCGGCTTGGTGACATGCTCCTTGATGTATGCGGCGGCGTATTCCTCCGCGTCACCGCCGATCTCACCGATCATGATGATTGCTTCCGTATCCGGGTCCGCTTCAAACGCCTGGATTGCATGGATATGGGTGGTGCCGATAATCGGGTCACCGCCGATACCAACACAGGTGGTGAAACCAATATCAGCCAGCTCGTACATCATCTGGTACGTCAAGGTTCCGGACTTCGAAACCAAACCAATCTTGCCTGGGTTCGGTGCCGTTTCTGCAGGGATAATTCCGGCATTTGATTGCCCTGGCGAGTACAACCCTGGGCAGTTAGGCCCAATGATGCGGGTTTCGGATTCCCGAGCCAGCGCATAGAGTTCAGCAGTGTCCTTCACCGGCACACCTTCGGTAATGATGACCGCCAGTGGGATGCGGGCACGGATCGCCTCTTCAGCTGCATCTTTGGTGAACTTCGCTGGGACAAAAATTACGGTGACGTTGGCGTCGGTCGCTTGCAATGCTTCTCGCACCGAACCGAAAACGGGGATGCGCACCCCATCGATCTCGACTTCTTCACCTGCTTTGCGCGGGTTCACTCCACCCACAATGTTGGAGCCACTGCGCAACATGCGGGCGGTGTGCTTCATGCCTTCCGCACCAGTCATGCCTTGGACAATGATGCGGGAGTCTGCGTTCAAGAAAATTGCCATGTTGTGTTCCTCTGGTCCTATAAACCTGTAGTGCCCTAATGCTGTGTTTCACACGATCGCCGCTGCTGCAGTTTGGCAGGTCGAACGTGGGTTCTTCTTAGCCGGCAGCGAGTTCTG
>JBHAQQ010000147.1:0-3924 GCA_041830435.1 Corynebacterium sp. | reverse complement strand
CGCACTCCGTATCCCGTGAGGATCGACTGCATTGCCCGTTCAGCGCCGGTGGTGTCGAAGCCACCGCGGATCCACCAGGTTGTTGGCACTCCGGTGGTGTGGGGGCGGGCGGCGTTGTACGTCACGTCGAAATAGTGTTTCAGTGCACCGGACAGATAGCCGAAATTCGTGGGTGTGCCGAAGATGATGGCTTCGGCATTGGCCAATTCCTCCGCGAGTTCAGCTGTATCCTCGCCGATCTGCGCAAACGCGGTGAGCACGTCACGCTCCACTACCTCGATCTGGGGCTTGCCCAGTTCCAGGTGCATCAAGCGGGCAGCCTCCTGCGCTGCCTCCACCACGGTGGTTGTGATAGCTCGACTGGCGGGTGTGGGCGAGTGATGAACGATGAGTATGCTCATGGGTTCACTGTAGCGCCCCGGTTCGTAGGGCGTGTGTTCTAAGCTGTGACACTATGAACGATTCCACTTCGCAATCCCCATCCGTATCCCCGTCCGTTACTCCTGTTCACCAAGCACCAACGGCCGGTTCGCACCAACCGTTGTTGATTCCTTTCCGGGGCAAGGTGCCACGCGTGCACCGTTCGGCGTTTGTAGCGCCAACCGCGGTATTGATTGGAGATGTTGAGATCGGCCCGGAAGCATCTGTGTTCTATGGCTGTGTGCTGCGCGGTGATGTGGGTTCCATTCGTGTGGGTGCCCGCACGAATATTCAGGACAATACGGTGATTCACTGTGAGTCGGCGCACCCAACGGTGTTGGAAGAGGATGTCACGATTGGGCATATGGCGCTCATTCATGGCGCGCATGTGGAGGCGGGAACGCTGATCGGGATGAAAGCGGCGTTGCTGTCTGGTTCCCGTGTGGGTGCTGGGGCGTTGGTCGCTGCCGGTTCGGTGGTGTTGGAGGGCCAGCAGATTCCGGCGAAGGCGTTGGCGGCCGGGTTGCCTGCGAAGGTGAAGCGGCAGTTGTCCGATGAAGAGTCCGCCGCGTTTCTGCCGCATGCCGCTCACTATGTGGAGACCGCGCGGGATCAGCAATGGTCGGAGGTTCACACCGTATCTTTATCCGACGCCTACTTCGATTAGCCGTTTTTCTTAACCCCCAGGAGTATTCTTTTCGGTATGCCTGCAGCGCCCCCGAGTTCCTCATCACCTCGCACTGGTCCAAAATTCACCAGTTCAGGGCGGTTGTTTCGCGCGGACATTGAGGGCTTACGCGGCTTTGCCATTGCGCTGGTGGTGGTGTTCCACATTTTCGTGGGCAAGGTGTCCTCTGGTGTGGATGTGTTTCTCTTCCTCGGCGGAGTGTTCTTTTTCTCTTCCCAGTTGGGGGCAGCGCTCAGTGGGAAAGGTCTGACTTTTCCCCAGGCGCTCTTGCGGATGATTCGCCGCC
The DNA here is from genome assembly GCA_041830435.1 of Corynebacterium sp. GTDB lineage: Bacteria > Actinomycetota > Actinomycetes > Mycobacteriales > Mycobacteriaceae > Corynebacterium. The sequence continues at coordinate 2,530 of JBHAQQ010000147.1, read as the reverse complement.
TTTATCCACACTTAGTGCTGGTGGTAGCGGTGACATTGATCGCTTCCTTGGCGTTGATGTCCCGCTTGAATCATCTCTCGGTCGCTCGGGATGCAATGGCTTCGCTGCTGTATTTCCAGAACTGGAATTTGGCGTTCTCTGGGCGTGAGTATGAAGTTGCTCAGGATGTGGTGAGCCCGTACCAACACTTGTGGTCGATGGCTGCGCAGTTCCAGATTTATGTCGCCTCACTTGTGGTGATTTGGTTGTTCGCGGTGCTCGCCCGATTGCTTTGTCGCTCGGAAGGGCAGATCGATCTTGTCCGTGCCCGGCGCGGATTTGTAGTGCTGCTGTCGCTAGCGACCCTGGCTTCCTTTGCCTATGCCGTGTTCTTGCATTTCGCTGACCAACCGTTGAACTACTACTCCACGCTTACCCGTTTCTGGGAAATTGGCGCCGGCGGTCTGGTGGGCATGGTGATTGCTACCCACCAAGCCACACCTCGCCCGGATGGTTCCTCTGGTCTATGGATGTCGCGCGTGCCAACTGCGGCCCGGGCATTGATGGGTGCGTTCGGCGTTGCTGCAATTCTGGCCACGGGTGTGTTCTTGGATGGTGCCTCCACGTTCCCTGGTCCTTGGACGCTCCTACCGCTCGGTGGGGCAATGCTGATTGTGCTTGCCGGTACATACGACCACCGCTACCCGGCAGTTGCTGGACAGCCTGTTGTACCTGGGAAATTTGTGGGCGTGCAATGGTTGTTTGCCAGTGCCCCGATGCAATTCCTGGGGCGCATTAGCTATGGCCTATACCTCTGGCATTGGCCAGTGTTGATTTTGGCACTGCAGGTTTTCCCAGTGCGCACTGGTGGTGGCACAAATGCGGTGTTTACCTCTGCACAGACCCCAACTCATGCTGCGACCCTAAGTGTAGGAACCGGGGTATCAATACCGCTGGGCTTGGCGGTGATTGCCCTCAGCGTCGGACTGGCTTGGGCCGGCACCCGCTGGGTTGAAGTCCCTCTCCGGGGCTCCACCACCCCTAGCCGCTCATGGTGGAAGCTCACCAGTAGTTTCCAACCTGCCAAACTCGCCGCGGGCATGGCCGTGATCGCCACTGCCGCGACGGTGATTTCCACCCCACAACTCATTGCCGGGGAAGCCGATAACCAAACTGATTTCCTGTGGTCACTTGCCGCGGATCCACGGGTCGCGCCGGGCGCTCGGGCGTGGGCTGCCGGCTATCCAACCAAGGATGGCAACCCGATTGTCCCACCGCTTGAGGATTTTGAGGCCTTGGTTGCCATCACCGCAACGGATGGTTGTTCCACCGGTTTTGCAGGCGCCCAATTGGTAACCCACCAGGGCATCAATTCCTCCGATGTGCCGTGCGAGTATGGGGATACTTCATCGGATCGTGTGTTGGTGGCATTTGGCGCAAGTCATGCGGAGCAGTACATGTCCGCACTAGATCGCATTGGCAAAGCCCGCGGTTTTAAGGTGATCCCATTATTCAAAATGGCGTGCCCGCTCAACGCACAAGTTCGGGTGATTGGTGGCGAAGAAAATCCAGAATGTGCTGAATGGACGGAATCCGCCATTCGATACATCATTGACCTCGCCCCGAGTGAAGGGGTGCTGATGAACTCCACCCGCCCGTCTACCATGGCCGGCCACAAGCCGGAAATGGTGGCGCCGGAGTTTGTGGAAGCTACCCAGCGCTTCACCGACGCGAACATTCATACGTTCCTCGTCCGTGATAATCCTTGGTTCACCCAGGATGATCCAGAGAATGTCCTGTTCAACATGCGTGTCTGTGTTGCGGAAATGATGGAAGGAAGCGGCAGCAGAGCAAGGGAAGCGAATTTCCCTGGTGTGGCAGATCCAATGCGAGTAACTGCGCAGGAAATTGCTGCCATTAATGCTGTGTGTGGGGCACCGGCTGATTCCATGCTTGAGCGCGTCAGCCCGGTGACTGGTTTGGTCGACGCCGCCTTCGAAACAACTGGTGGTGCCATCGGCACCGGCAGTTTCCTTTCACTGATGACCACCAGCCGTCCAATCGGATTGCCAGCCGATGCGAACGAAACGGGCTACATCGATGGTGAAGGAAACCGCTACTACATCACACCCGCTGAAGAGGTGTACTACGTCGATGAACGCGGTCGTGTTTTCCGTACCGATGAGGCCGGCAACGCCACACCAGTAAGCGCTTCCACAACCAGCACCACCACCGCACAGACCAGTACCTCCACGGCCAGCACCACCACAACCGGCACGGCCCCGCAGAACACCACCAATCGGACGACTGGCACGCCAACCACCACCAGCGCCACTAGCGCCACCAGTACCGGATCCTCGAGCACGCGCACGACTGGCACCACGACAGCTCCAACAACGGATGCTACGCGGGGCACGGCGTCGAAACTCCGACCACTTCCCCGCGACCCCGAGTTCCAACCGCTGCCGAACAACGGCCCGTACCGCGGTCTCAACGTCACCCACATTGACCTCACCAGCGCCTACTGCCACAACAACTGGTGCCCAGAAAT
>JBHAQQ010000146.1:0-14819 GCA_041830435.1 Corynebacterium sp. | reverse complement strand
GTCGAGACGTACCACCAGTGGTTTTGGCGAGATGCCATCTGCGGCGAGAATCTTGTAGGCCTGGACGATGCCCTTGGCAACTTCATCGCAGGCGGTGATGCCACCAAATACGTTCACGAATACGGACTTGACCTGCGGGTCGCTGAGAATCACTTCGAGACCATTTGCCATGACTTCGGCGTTTGCCCCCCCGCCGATGTCCAGGAAGTTCGCTGGTTTTGGTGCTCCTGGGAGATCTTCGCCGGCGTAGGCCACCACGTCGAGGGTGGACATCACCAGGCCTGCGCCGTTGCCGATGATGCCCACGGAGCCATCGAGTTTGACGTAGTTGAGTCCCATTTTTTGCGCTTTGAGTTCCAGCGGGTCGGTGGCGCCGTGGTCCTGCAATGCTGCGTGTTCTGGGTGGCGGAAATCAGCATTGCCGTCGAGGGTGACCTTGCCGTCGAGCGCGATGATGCTACCGTCAGCGGTTTTGATCAGCGGATTGACTTCCACCAGGGTGGCGTCTTCGGCAGTGTATACCCCGTAGAGCTTCTTCAGCACTGGTACGAGTTTCACCACGTCCGCCTCGTCGAAGCCAGCTTCGTAGGCCATGTCGCGGGCGAGGGTGTCGGTGAGTCCGTCCAGTGGGGAGAAGCTGCGCCGGATCAACGCTTCTGGTTTTTCCACGGCGAGCTTCTCGATCTCGACGCCGCCTTCTTTGGACAGCATCGCTAGGTAGCGGCGCTTCGTGCGGTCCAGCAAGATGGAGAAGTAGTACTCTTCGGCGATGTCGGCGCCCTCGGCAACCATTACCTTGCGGACGGTGTGGCCTTTAATGTTCAGTCCGAGGATTTCTGCTGCTACTTGTTCAGCTTCTTCTGGACTGCGGGCAATTTTCACACCGCCAGCTTTACCACGGCCACCGGTCTTTACCTGGGCTTTGACTGCCACAACTGGGCTGCCGAGCTGTTCCATAGCTTCGCGTACTTGCACTGGTGAGGTGGCAACCACTCCGCGGAGGGTTGGTACACCGTGCTGTTCGAAAAGGTCGCGGGCTTGGTATTCGTAGAGATCCACAGTTCTCCCATCTATCGCAACGAGGTGCTTGCTATTCCTCTTGTGAATTTACACCTTGCGCAGGACGGTTTCAGGGGATTGGAATTCCACGTAGCCGGTTGGGTCGGCGTTGAGAATCACGCGCGCGGTCATGCGAACTCCTGGCAATTGCCCGGCGCGAACGTGGCCTGCGAGGTGGAGGCGCATGTGTACGGTGAGTTGTTGCCCTGGTTGGAGCGGTTGGCTGAGGTGCAAAACGGTGCCGCTGGCGGTTTGTTGGATGGTGAGTAGTTGTCGCACGTTATTGACTGCTCCGAACATGGTGACCGGTGCTCCGGGTTGGTTGCTGACAACCAACCCGGCGGCGTCGAGTGCGGTGGTGCGCAGTTCGATGCGGGTGCCGGCTGGCAGCGTTGCGGAGCCGGTGTTGCCGATGACAACGTTGGTTGGCACATTGCTGAAGGTCTGTTCAACGGTGCGTGCTTGGTTGCTGATGCTGGCTTGTTGGTGGCCGGTGAAGCTGAGCGCTAGGTGTGGCACGCTTTCGGTCACTCCGATGGTGGCGAGTGCCGGGGTTGGCGGTGGGGTGTTTCCGCGGCTTGGGGCTGGTGGCACGGCTGGGCCGATGGCTGGGCCTGGACGGAAGGCGCCTGGGATGCGGTTGCGGGGTTGGGCGTTTGCGTATCCTGCGGTGCCTACTGCTGCTACGCCTGCGAGGCCAGCTGCTTTGAGAACGACTCGGCGGGCGAGGTTGGTGTTGGTCGAGGTTTTATTCATGGTGTTCCCTTGTGGGTTGGTTTGGTCGGTTGGGTTCTGCCTGTACGGTGCGCGGGTTAGTTTGCAGCGATGCGATACACACCGCTGATGGTGCCTTGCCACCAGGTGCCGAAGGCGTCGATGGTGCCGACCATTTGGAGCGTGTCACCGCCGCCGAGGATGATGCTGACGTGGTCCGGGAGTTGTTGGCTGTGGAGCGTGCGGCCGGTTTCCATGTCGATGGCGACTGCGTGGGCGTATGCGCCGTCGGCGAGTCCGGCTGGGCCGCGGCGGCGTTCACAGGTGTAGATGATGCCGTCGGCGGTGGAATAGCGTGGCACTGCTGAGGAGTACACGTCTGGTCGCTTCCACACTTGGGTGAGGCCGGTTGGGGTGATGTCCCAGCGTTCCATGCCTGGGGCGAAGAGGGCGGAGGCTGGTTTGGATGGGCCGGCACCGTCTGGGTATTTCGGGTATGGGTAGCCGAAGGTATTTGCTCCCACGACGGTGTTGCCGATGCCAATCATGGAGTTCTCAGTTCCCGAGGCACCTGGGGTGAACAGGCCGGCGCGACCAACTTCACTTCCGTCTGCGGTGCGGTAGATGATGACGTTTTCTTGGCTGTCGGCGTTGTCAGTGAGCATCACGTAGTCGGAGCCGTTTGGCCCGAAGAAGGTTGGGGAAGCGCCGGATCCCCAGGCGAGCTTGCCTGGTTTGCGGGCGCTGCCGCGGTCGTAGGTACGTGACCAGAGGATGTGCGGGGTGCCGCCCGGCTCCAGGGTGTTGAGCATGTAGATGGCGTGGCTGGTTACGATGCTGACACCGCTTGGGCAGGAGCTGATGGAGTTGTCGATGCGTTCGTTTGCTCCGCCGCCACCCTGGCGAAGTTGGATGGCGCGGATGGTGCCGCGGTTGAGGTCCACTACCCCGACCGCCCCGTTCTTCGACGCCACCCACACACGGCCTTGCCAATCTGGGGTGAGACCAACAACTTGGTCTCCCGGGATGAGGGAGAGCATGCCGTTGAGGTCGACGCGGCTGTCGACCCACAGTGACCGGCCGTCGGCACTGTGGGCTACGCGGATGAGGTGGTTGGAGCCGTCGACGAGGACCATGCGGTTTTGGTTGTCCAGGTAGGCGTAGACTCCGCCGAGGAGAGCGCCTTTGGGCAGGTCAAGTTTGGTGAGTTCCGTGCCGGATGGGTCGAGGATGACCACTTTTGGTACCAACAGTTGTAGCTTTTCGGAGAAGACTTGGGTGCAGAGTACTTGGACAAAGTGGTCGGAGCCAACGAGTACGGTTGGGCAGGCGCCGCCGAGCTTGGTTTTGCTGATGCGCCATGGGCGGGCGCCGGGGCCGGCGAGTGGGGTGCAGTCGGATGCTTGTGCGTCGCCGTGCATGGTGGTTACCCCGGCTGCGCCGAGGTGTGGGTTGATTTCTGCGTTGTATGTTCGAGTCACGATTTCTCCATGGTCATTGCTGCAAATGCGGCTGATAGTAAAACAGATAATACATATCACTTTTACGATTCAGGAACCGCGATGTGGATCTCGTTGGAAATTTACCCCCACTTGTGGGACAGCAAGGCTAAACCGGGTCAATTCGCAGTGGTAGGGAAACTTTGAGTTATTGGTAAGGGAATTATGAGTTGCGGAACGACCAGCTGGCAACTCACTGGAATCTCTTGCAACATCTGCGCCAAAACTCAGAGTTGAATCTTGATTCAACTCTTGTACAATGTGATGCAACGCACAGGCGTCGAACCAAATACAACCACACCCGCAACCCCCACAACCCAGAAACGGAGCAACCATGCGCGCCATCCAAGTCACCGAACTCACCGGACCAGCCAACCTTTCCACCCAGGACATCCCAACCCCCACCCCCGGCCCGGGCGAAGTACTCATCCAAGTCGACCACGCCGGAGTAACCTTCCCCGAGCTTCTCCAAACCCGCGGCATGTACCAAACCAAACACGAACTGCCATACACCCTCGGCTCCGAAGGATCCGGAACCATCATCGCCGTCGGACCAGAACACCCACAACTCGCCCCACTCAACCTCCCAACCTTCCAACCGGGCGACCGCGTAGCCTTCATTGCACCAAAAGGCGCCTGGGCCGAACAAGCCACCGCACCCATCACCCACACCGTCAAAATCCCCGACACCACCAGCTTTGAAGCAGCCGCCGGCATGCCAATGAACCTCCTCACCGCTGACTTCGCACTCCGCCACCGCGGCAACCTCCAAGCCGGACAAACCCTCCTTATCCATGGCGCCGCCGGCGGACTCGGCAGCGCCCTCGTGCAACTCGGATGCGCCATGGGTGCAGAAGTCATCGCCGTCGTGTCCACCGACGAAAAGGCCAACATCGCCAAAACACTTGGCGCCCACCACGTCATCAAAGCCGAAGGATTCCGCGACAGCGTCAAAGCCCTCTTCCCCCGCGGTGTTGACCTCATCGCCGACCCAGTAGGCGGCGACCGCTTCACCGACTCCCTCCGCTGCCTCAAAGAATTCGGCACCCTCCTGGTACTCGGGTTCACCGCCGGCAGCATCCCAGAAGTCCAGGTCAACCGACTCCTGCTCAACAACATCTCCGTCGCCGGAGTGGCCTGGGGTGCCGCTACCCTCACCAACCCCGGACTTGTCCACGAACAATGGGCCGCCATGCGCCCACACCTCGAAGCAGGCACCCTCGACCCGCACATCCACCAGATCTACCCACTAGCCCAAGCCGCAGACGCACTCGCCGAACTTGACGGCCGCAGCGTCATCGGGAAAATCCTGCTCAAGCCATAGCTGCGCGGCGGTGTTTGCGGTGAGTGCGGTGGCCGGGCGGTGTGTGCGGTGTGGAAACACTAGGCACAGTTCCGGCAACGCAGGGCTTCGACGACGCAACGCATCGGCGACGCAACGCTGCTAACTTGGATCATCCTCCGAATCCGTGTACTCGGTTCATCCTCCTAATCCGTGAATCCAAGCAACGCTAAAAGCATTGCCGCAATCTCGAAGCGACCAAGGCAACAAAGTGCGCAAAGAAGGCCACCCGGTCATGCCCAACTGCGCCCAATACATCTCCTACACCCAACCAATGCAGAATACATGGCGGCAAACCCCCAAAAACCACCCAAAAACCCGGTTTGCCGCCATGTATTCTGCACCAAGCCCACTTGCCAATCTCGATTCCACACAACCAACACGCACACAACCCCAATCGGCAACAAATTGGCACTTGCAAATCGTCGTGGTTCTACGCAATTGAAATGTAACGTATCAATTATGGCCATCCACCGTTTCCCCACAACACTAGTGCTAACTGCGATTGCTATTGTGTTCAGTGGCGCCAGCATCATCAGCGACAAAACAATGCCACCAGCAGTTTCCGCGCTGATCATTGTGCAGGCAATGAGCCTAATTGCATCTCCTAACCACCCGCACAAAGGTACCGCTCTTTACATTGCAGCTTTCCTCGGGGCAATAATATTGGGCCACTCCACAGGCTTGGAACTCTTTCTCGGCGTCTTTCTCATTACCACCATCACTGCTACAGGACATTCCCTTCTAACAGCATTAGTCATCGCGACCATTACCCTTGGGGGTTTCTACACACCTGCAACTTCTGGGTTCACGTTTGAACTTGGTGCAATGACGATCTTCTTCACTATCATCATTCTTTCGTACCTTGTCGGCTTCTGGATCCATCGCAACCACCGACAACATCTGGCCACAGTACGCGCTCAGCAGGAGCAACGTACCCACTTGTCCAGTCTTCTCCACGACACGATTGCGGCAGACCTTACATCAGTCATTGTGCGACTTGAAAAGCTTGCCATCCATTCGCCCGAGCATCGAAACGAATTAAGAGGTTCTGCACAGACTGCGCGGGATGCCCTCAAGACAACGCGCAAACTTCTTGACACCTTAAACGCCAACCTTGATTCTTACCCAGCTCCTCCACTTCCAATGACACTTGAATCCACTAGCCAACGTCTTCGTGACCATGGTTTTCATGTCACAACCGAGACCGATTTGGCCATACCGGTCACTATGAGAGTTCAAGAATCTGCAGTTGAACGCGTACTCAAAGAAGCCGCAACCAACATCATCAAGCACGCTGTCCCAGAATCACACGTCAAGATTTCCGCCGTCTCCCATGATCACCGGGTCACCATCACCATGACCAATTCATACACTCCCGCAAAGAGGCACCCAACTGCTACTCAACGCGGCCTTACTAACATGTCGAATACGCTTCAAGCTGTCGGCGGAGAACTGAGTACGCAAGTATCATCGAACAAATGGGTGACAAATATTCACGTTCCCCTTCGTTCCACCTAGCAAAGCGATTACATTTGCAGCATGTCCACTACAGTCAAGTCAATGTTTCTTATCACCGCACTTGTTCTAACTCCAGCCGCCACAAATTCAGTGAAAAACCAAGACATCAGTGCTGTGAACTACAACATCCTTGATTGGCTAAGTTGCTCAAAGAAGCCACAATTGCCTTGGTGCAAGTAATGAAGACAAGAATTCTGCTCATTGATGACGATCCCACAATCCTTGATGCATTTTCGGTATATCTCTCCACAGTTGACGACTTTATGGTGACAGAAACGGCAACTTCGGGGGCAGAGGCATTTCAATGGTTGGAAACCAACCAATGCGACCTGGTGTTGTCCGATATTCATATGCCTGATACTTCTGGCGTCGAATTACTGAAAAAGATTAGATACCTTAGCGATCCTCCATTGTTTGTTGCCATGACTGCCTTCGACACTGATGAAACTATGCTCGAGTGTCTTAGCTTGGGAGCGGTAGGTTACGTGATCAAAGGACAGGAACCTGAATCAATTATTGCTTCCCTTCGTGCTGCATTGAACGGCGGGATTGCTATCTCGCAGGACAGCCTTGGTCGCATTGTGAAACGTAGCGACGTGGGGAGGCACGAGGGTCAACTTAAGGCAGTCGAATTGACTCATCGTGAAAAGTTGATTTTGTCACTCATATGCGAGGGAAAAACCAACGGCGAAATTGGTGAAGCAATGCATTTGGCAGAAATTACTGTCAGAAAGGTTATCTCAAGTCTCTTCACCAGGTTCTCGGCAAAGAATCGCGTAGACCTTGCCGTCAAGTATCAAGCCATGAAGTACATCAGTGTGAACTAGAGTTCACGAAGTTGCGCTTGATTACTGAACAAATTGAATCTCATCCTGCTCCCTTGATCCCCATTCTGGGTGTATCGCATGCGATACAAGAAGCCAGAGGGGATCCTCAGGTACCAATTGACTCCATAAGCTGGTAGCTGCACACACCGTCATCACACTGAAGGGAGCAACCAATGAAGGCAAAAATGCTTTCTGGCTTACTCGCGACAAGCCTGTCAATCTGCCTTTCCATCGGACCTTTACCAAGTTCCGAGGCCTCTACCGAAATCAGGCCGGCTACTACCAATCAGTATTTCGAACCTCCGCTTGGGCAAATGACACTACTGGAAGAAGCCCGAAACCTCCAAGAATCCGACTTGCCTCGTGAGCAAGTCACCCAAGATGGCGAAAGCTTCTACGTATACCAACTTGGCACAGGAATGAGGCTCGCAATGCCTGCAGCCTTGACTACTCCAGTACCGTATGTTTCGGCTGGCCCCTCTCTGCGCGGTCCCTGGATCGAACTAACCCCAACCGAACAATTGATGGTCGCAGGTGGAACTGCTGGGTTCATTTCCGCAGCTCTTTGTGGGGGCTCCTTTGGGGTCGCCTGCGGACTTGCTGCAGCAATCTCAGGAGCAGCAATAGCCTATATTAGCGACAAAGGTATTTGTCCCAATGACAAACGACTGCTAGTCGAACTCACTTGGACCAGCTCCCTCCGCGGAGCGCAATGTAGGTAGGAATCATGAACAAGAACAACTGGCTCATTCCACTTTTCATCGCCGCAGTGATTGCTCTTCTTGCTGCCCTGAAAATCACAACTTGGGATATCGCAATTTACCCGATTGCCGTCCTCATCTTCACCGGGCTTCTAACTTGGATCATCCTCCGAATCCGTGAATCCAAGCAACGCTAAAAGCATTGCCGCAATCGCGAAGCGATAAAGGCAACAATGTGCGCAAAGAAGGCCACCCAGTCATGCCCAACTGCGCCCAAAACATCCCCTACACCCAACCAATGCAGAATACATGGCGGCAAACCCCCAAAAACCACCCAAAAACCTGGTTTGCCGCCATGTATTCTGCACCAAGCCCACTTGCCAATCTCGATTCCACACAATCAACACGCACACAACCCCAATCGGCACCGCAGAAAGCAATCCAAACCTGAAAAGTGCCATCAACAATAGACTCTGAAAAGTGCCATCAACAACAAAACCCGGTAGCCAAATTCATGGCTACCGGGTTATTCCTGTGGAGCATAGGAGAATCGAACTCCTGACCTCCTGCTTGCAAAGCAGGTGCTCTACCAATTGAGCTAATGCCCCTTTCCATCTTTATAGTAACTGCAACTTCCAATAGCACCAAATCCGCAGGACAAATCCTAAGCACTTGGTACGAACACACCCAAAGGCTCCCACGAATTGCCCAGAACTAACGTCTGTATCCTTACCCAGACAATGTTCGGAACCAAACCGCTTGACAATCGTCATCCCACCCCAGACAAGCCTCATCCTTTCCCAAACAAACATGGGAACCAAACCCTGTCAAACGTCGCCCGGCCCCAGACAAACGTCTTCCCCACCCCAGACAATCGTCGTTCACAACCCAAATACGAAGAAACCCTAGACGCAATGTCTAGGGTTTCGGGCTGTGGAGCATAGGAGAATCGAACTCCTGACCTCCTGCTTGCAAAGCAGGTGCTCTACCAATTGAGCTAATGCCCCGTTGTTCAAATGGTGGGCCTAGCAGGACTTGAACCTGCGACCTCTTCGTTATCAGCGAAGCGCTCTAACCGCCTGAGCTATAGGCCCTTTGAACAAAATGTAACTATACATTCACCATGGTGAATAAACAAATTTGCAGGTAGACTGCGGTTTTCTACGGTTTTCTATGAAATTACTTGGCCTTGAGTTGTACTCGTAGCCCACCAAACAGCTTCTCGCCATTGTTGTAGATAATCGCTCCGAGAGGCGCAAGCAGCACAAAGATCACCATTTCCAAAACCCCAAGCAGTCCAACGATCCCGAAGTACAGCGGAGCTCCAAATCCAGCCACACCAAAGAGTTCGCTCAACATCCCATTCAGGCGATCCCAGACTCCCACCTGCTCCAGCATGAACCAAACACCTGTCATGGCCAGCATCCAAACGATAAACAGGGCGACGGCAAACCCGATCCCAACTTTCAGTGCACTAACTGGAGAAATACGAGCAATGTACACATCTCCACGAGCATCCTGAAGGACGTTATTCGCACCAACTGTCTTCGAGTGTCGACCACGTGTACGTGCAGCATCACCGGTTGCAACGCCTGTGGCAGCTGCGACCGGTTGCACTGCAGCATCATCACCAGCAGCAGCGCCAGCGCCAGCGGCAACCATCTGCTCCGTGGCAGCGACCGTCGCCTCCGGGGCTGCGGCGCCAGCCGCGCCGGAGGTTGTTGGGGTGTTGTCTTGAGTTTGGGACATGGTTTCAATGTACCCCACGGTTAGCACATCAGGTGTTTTCCCAAGGCAGGTGTTTTCCCAAGGCAAAACCCTCTCCTTGTCGTCGGGCAATTGCTGTCGTGGGCAATTGCTCGTCCGGAGAGGGTTTTCGCCACGCGCCGCCTATACCTTAGGCGTTTGCGTCTTCTTGTTCTTCAGAAGCAGCAACTTCTTCTTCGGTTTCGATGTTGCGGTCCACTGCGGTGAGTTCCACATCCTTGCCGAGGTCCACGAGGCGCACGCCCATGGTTGCACGGGAACTGAGGCGAATTTGCTTCACTTCGGTGCGGATCACTCCGCCGGCGCTGGTCATGGCCAGGATCTCGTCGTCGTCGCTGACGGTGAGTGCGGAGATGAGACGGCCGCGCTTCGGGTCGTACTTGAATGTCACCACGCCCAGGCCACCACGGCCCTTAGCTGGGTATTCATCCATGTTCGTGCGCTTGCCGTATCCGCCCGACGTCGCAACGAGCAAGCTGCAGCCTTCACGCACAACGGTGAGTGCGAGAAGTTTGTCGTCGCCGCGGAACCGCATGCCCTTCACACCGGCGGTGGCACGGCCCATTGGTCGGAGGGTTTCGTCGTCGGCGGTGAAGCGCATTGCTTGGCCTTGTTCGGACACCAACAGCAGGTCATCTTCGTCGGTGCACAGCTGGGCACCTACGAGGTGGTCGCCTTCGTTGAGGTTGATGGCGATCAGGCCGCCGGAGCGGGCGGTGTCGTAGTCCGTCAGCTTCGACTTCTTGACGCGGCCTTGTGCGGTTGCGAGCACCAGGTATGGCGCATCTTCGTAGGATTGGATCTGGATGACCTGGGCAATGTGTTCACCTGGTTGGAATTCCAACAGGTTGGCCACGTGGTTGCCGCGTGCGGTGCGGGTTGCCTCTGGAAGTTCGTAAGCCTTGAGGCGGTATACGCGACCGAAGTTCGTGAAGAACATGATGGTGTCGTGGGTGGAGCAGACGAAGAAGTGGCGTACCACGTCGTCTTGCTTCAGTTCGGCGCCACGTACTCCCTTTCCACCGCGGCGTTGGCTGCGGTAGCTGTCCACCTTGGTGCGCTTCGCGTATCCGGTGGAGGTGATGGTGACCACGACGTTTTCGCGGGCGATGAGGTCCTCTTCGGTTACGTCGCCGGATGCGGCGATGATTTGGGTGCGTCGTTCGTCGCCGTACTTGTCGACGATTTCGGCGAGTTCGTCGTGCACGATGCTGCGTTGGCGTTCTGGGGAGGCCAGGATTGCCTTCAGGTCGGCGATTTCTTCTTCGATTTCGGCGAGTTCGTCGATGATCTTTTGGCGTTCCAGTGCTGCGAGACGACGGAGCTGCATCGCGAGGATAGCGTCTGCTTGGATGTCGTCGATGTCGAGCAGGTCTTTCAGGCCTTCGCGGGCAACGTCGACGGTTGCGGAACTGCGGATCAGCGCGATGACTTCGTCAAGCATGTCGAGTGCTTTGACGAGTCCGCGCAGGATGTGCGCGCGTTCTTCTGCTCGGTCGAGGCGGTATTGCGTCCGGCGAACGATGACTTCGATTTGGTGTGCTACGTAGTAGCGCAGCATTTGGTCGAGGCGGAGGGTGCGTGGCACGCCGTCGACGATGGAGAGCATGTTCGCGCCGAAGCTGGTTTGCAGTTGGGTGTGCTTGTAGAGGTTGTTGAGCACAACGCGTGGTACTGCGTCTCGCTTGAGGCGGATGACGATGCGCATGCCGACGCGGTCGGAGGATTCGTCGTCGATCTTGGAGATGCCTGCGAGTTTGCCGTCGCGGACTTGTTCGGCGATGTTCAGCACCAGGTTGTCTGGGTTGACTTGGTATGGCAGTTCGGTGATGACAATCATTTGTCGGCTGCCATCTTCTTCGATGGTGCTGACTCCACGCATGCGGATGGATCCGCGGCCAGTGCGGTAGGCGTCTTGGATGCCCTTGTCGCCGACGATCAGGCCGGCGGTTGGGAAGTCTGGGCCTTTCACGCGGGCCATGCAGGCTTCGAGTGCGTCGGTTTCTTCGGCGTCTGGGTTGTCCAGGAGCCAGTAGATGGCTTCGGCGAGTTCATTGAGGTTGTGTGGCGGGATGTTGGTGGCCATGCCCACTGCAATACCGCCGGAGCCGTTCATGAGGAGGTTTGGTACGCGGCTTGGCAGGATGACTGGTTCGCTGGTTTTACCGTCGTAGTTTGGTTGGAAGTCGACGGTGTTTTCGCGGATGTCGCGCACCATTTCCATGGCGAGTGGGGTGAGGCGGCATTCGGTGTAACGCATTGCTGCGGCGCCGTCGTTGCCGCGGGAGCCGAAGTTGCCCTGTCCGTCGACCATTGGGTAGCGCATGGACCATGGCTGTGCGAGGCGTACGAGGGTGTCGTAGATCGCGGAGTCACCGTGTGGGTGGTAGTTACCCATGGTGTCTGCTACTGGTTTTGCCGACTTGACGTAGGAGCGGTCTGGGCGGTAGCCGTTGTCGTACATTGCGTAGAGGATGCGGCGGTGTACGGGCTTGAGTCCGTCGCGTACTTCTGGAAGTGCGCGGCCCACGATGACGCTCATCGCGTAGTCGATGTAGCTGGACTGCATCTCATCTTGCAGGTCGATTGGCTCGATCCGGTCGAAGAGGCTGCCGGTTGTATCGTCACTCACGGTGCGGTGTGCCTTTCTATTGGCGTGATTATCCCGTCCATTTTAGCAAATATTGCCTGCCATGTCCGACTTCCTCGCCCCTCGGTGTGGTGCGCTTTTGTTGCTGCTCACGGCCGTTTTTCTCCCCCTTTATCCCGACGCCACCTCCAGGTACCGCTCCCTCCTTCCACACCGATGTTTCACGTGAAACACTACGAGCCTTTAATGTCCCTCCAAGGAAAGGTAGGGTTACCTAATATGAGCGCCCCTTCGAAGTCTCCACGCCCCATTCGCACTGCCACTGTCACGGCAATCCAACGCCTCTCGCCTTCCCTCATTCGGTTGAGCTTCGCTGTACCAGCACTCGTCGACATGCAGGCCCAAGGGCAAACGCTGGCATTCACCGACCACTACGTAAAACTCATCATGTCGCCAGCAGACCACCCCGCCGACGGCCGCCCAATCACCCGCACCTATACGCTGCGCAATATTGATCAATCAGCTGGAACGTTCGATATTGACTTCGTCATCCATGGCACCGAAGGCCTCGCGGGTCCATGGGCCGCCCAGGCAGCCATTGGGGATCAGGTGCGCTTCCTCGGACCGGGTGGCGCGTGGGCCCCGGAAGCACGGTTCTCGCACATCGTGCTCGCCGGAGATGAATCCGCAGCACCAGCCATTTGTGCCGCCGTGGAACACCTCCCCGAACACACCACTGCCGATGTGTTCATCGAGATTGAAGATTCCAACCACGTCTTCGACATTTCCCCACGTTGGCCAAATAACGAACTCCTCCCCTCCTCCATCAACCTCCACTGGGTTCACCGAGCCGGCGATTGCACGGCGCCCAGCTCTCCCGCGCAGTACGCGAAGCGCAATTCATTGAAGGCTCCGGCTGGTTCATCCACGGAGTTGCCGAAATGATTCGCGAACTGCGTAAATACCTGTTTGTAGAGCACAATGTTCCGAAAGAGGATGTGTCCATCTCTGGCTATTGGCGCCTCGGCATGGTGGAAAACGAGTGGCAATCCACCAAACGCGAATTTGTGCAAGAAATGGAAACAGAAGAACAACTGGCTCGCCAGCGCTAGGCCTCATCTGGCAATACCGAGGCCCCTCAGGCTTCAGCTAAGCCCCAGCAACATCCTGAATAAACGCCTCCAAGCGATCTGCCGGAGCCTGCGGATTTCGGGCCCAACTATTGTGACCCAGCCGCTCCGGCAACTCCTCCACGGTCACATATGCACTCGGCAAGGACAATGCGAGATTTGCACAGGATTGTATGGTGCAGTCGGCGTCGTCCACATAGCGAGTCAAAAGAAACGGCACCTCAAGCTGCAATTTTGCCTGCTCATAATCCATGTCTTCATCCTGCAGGCGGTACAGGCGATTGGTATGGACAAAGCGATACCACTCACTGAAATGACCCCTAGGCTGCGCCCCATAGCCTGCCAAATCCAACCGGCCATCCGGCTGATACCCAAACAGGGCCACCATCAACCGCATCCACAGTGTCCCCCACCGCAAACGAATCTTCTCGCGGCCCACAAAACCCCGCCAGTGCGGACTGCCCGTGCCCACACCCATCACACCCTGCAGCCCAACGGCCGCTGCCTCGGGACGCGCAGCGAACAAGCTTGCGACCTGCCCACCCATGGAATGGCAGATGAAAAATGTCGGATGCTGCGCCGCCAAGCCAAACGCCCGCTTAGCTGCATAAATAGTCTCCGGGAAATCATTGGACGCCATGTGATGATAGCCGTAGGAGTGCGTACGGCTTGGTTTCGCGGTGGAGCTACCCTGACCATGCAATTCACCCGTCACCACCGGGTATCCCCGGCGTGCCAACTCCCGGCCCAGCGGATCATAATACCGCGCACCGACACCCCACCCTGGCCAGATCACGATCAACGGCTGCTCGTAGCTCCCTGATTCACGCTGCGTTGATGGAGAATCCGACGCCGCTTTCCCACCATGCTCCCCTACCGCAACTGATGGTGATGGTCGGAACAATCGCACCGTTGAGACGGAGTTGTCCCACATCGTCACTTGCAGCAACTCTGGTTGTGCATCTGGATTGGCAACGGAACGGTTGCTTGCGGTGGTCTCTGGGTTGGTATCTAGATTGGCATTTGGGTTGTTGTTCATCACGTACCTATTGTGCCGAAGAGTTGTGTCATTCATGCGAAATTGTGAAGAAATGCAAGCAAAACTGGGTGAATCCGTATGCTGGGGTGTAGCTCGTGGCGATGATCGTTGCTATGACCGCTTCTTTTGAAAGTGAGCACAATACATGTCTTCTCTTACG
Source organism: Corynebacterium sp. (assembly GCA_041830435.1). Classification (GTDB taxonomy): domain Bacteria; phylum Actinomycetota; class Actinomycetes; order Mycobacteriales; family Mycobacteriaceae; genus Corynebacterium. The sequence continues at coordinate 470 of JBHAQQ010000146.1, read as the reverse complement.
CAATTGTTGAATGCAGAGCGAAAACCAGCCCTTGTTAAGGAGCTCAGCGCTTTTGTGGATACATTGGTGGCCGAGCAATCGGGTTTGGCCGGATTGGCCATCAAGGGTGCGTTGGGGACAGCGAAAAAGCTGGATGCTGCCATTGTTGCAAAGGGCTTGAACCGTGTGCTTCCGGATATTGTTCCGGCATTTGACCAATATTGGGGTGATTTCCTTGCCTCAGGGCAGGCAGATTTTGGGGAATTTGTGCGGCCGCAGGCTTCAGCGCTCACGGATGCGATTCTTGCTACCACTGATGCGCATGTTGATGCGTTGCCGGGTGGTGCGTTAGTGAAGGCGTATGCTTCGCTGAGGGGTAAAGGTGCGAAGTTGATCGCTCCGCATGTTCCAGCGTTTGCTTGTGTATTGCAGCAGCATATGCAGGCATAACGGGGATCCAGATTGCTTTATGTCGGCATTGCTAAAGGGCT
>JBHAQQ010000145.1:0-6371 GCA_041830435.1 Corynebacterium sp. | reverse complement strand
GCCATGGAGTTGAACAAGACACTCCTCGCAGACCAACCCACGGTGGGCCTGGAGCTGATGACTGCAACCGGCTTGGCGGAGTTTGTGCTGCCGGAACTCCCGGCGTTGAAGATGACCAGGGACGAACACTTCCGACATAAAGATGTGTACTGGCATAGCCTCCGCGTGCTCGAAAACGCGGTGGAGCTGGAACGTAACGCAGGGTGGGAACCGGATTTGGTGCTGCGCTTTGCCGCGCTGATGCACGACTGCGGAAAGCCCGCTACCCGCGCGCTCAACGAGCAGGGGAGAGTCACCTTCCACCAACATGAAGTGGTGGGTGCAAAGATGACCCGCAAGCGCCTGCAGAAGCTGAAGTATTCGCGGCAGCTGGTGAGCGACATTTCCCAATTGGTGTTTTTGCATATGCGGTTCCACGGCTACTCGTCTTCGAAGCAGCCGCAGCGCGGCGAGTGGACGGATTCCGCGGTTCGTCGGTATGTCAACGACGCCGGCCCACTGCTTTCCCGCCTGCATCTGCTGGTCCGTTCCGATTGCACCACCCGTAACGCCACGAAGGCAGCCCGGTTGAGCAGGGAATATGACAAGTTCATGGCGCGAATTGAGGAGATCCAGGCGAAGGAAGATCTGGCGGCAATTCGTCCAGATCTGGACGGTAATGACATCATGGAAATCCTGGGCTTGCAGCCAGGCCGTGAGGTTGGTGAAGCGTGGGCGTTTATGAAAGAACTGCGCCTGGATCGGGGTCCACTGGAACGAGAAGAGGCGATCGCCGAGCTGCAGGCTTGGTGGGCAGCGCGCTAAGTACGCGCCAAGTACGCGTTAAATAGAGGCCTTGAAGTAATAGCCAGGTATGCTGCCGCAGCGCGAGCTGTGGCTGGCACAGGCAGGGAATTGGAACACGAATGGAATTGACTAACACTCCACATTTTCCGGAGCTGCATTTTCCGCAGTTGTACATTGTGTCGCGTGCAATGGTGCTCAGTGACGGCGAACCGTACCACCAGGTCGCAGCGCGAAATGCTGCACTGACCAGGGGCGGCTACGGTAACCCGGACGGTGCGGCGATGGATGGGTTGGCCCAGGATAATGAGCTGTTTCGTGTGCACAATTTCTTGGCGATGTTTGGCAATCACAACATTGTGTATGGTCGTCTGGTGCCACCGGGTGGCCAGGGTGTGGACGCATTGCTGTTCCTGGGGGTGCTGTATGACGCACCAGAGCAATTCGCTGGGGATGGGGCAGCGCATGTAGATCCATTGCATCCGGACATCGTTAAGCAGCAGGTGGAAGCCATGATTGCGGAAGGTACCGCTACATTCGCGTTCCTCCGCATCGGGGAACTCGGGCGGCAACCCTTGCTGCCATTAGTGGAGGACCCGGCGAATCTGCTGACAACAGAACTCCTCGCATCCGTGCCTAAGCCGCAGGTGGCGATGCATGGTGGGGAAGTGACCGGCAGCTATATTGTGCCGTTGAGCCTACCGCCAACCGCATCTAGGCACGGGGAAACCAAAGTGGGTGGGCTACACATTGGGGAGCCAGTGAGCACTGAGCTTTTCGGCATTGTGCACACCTACGAAGGTGAAGGTGCCGAGCGTAGGGGAGTGCTGCGCGTTGTGGACCTCATGGCAGATGGTGACTCCACTGTGGATGCACAGCTCCACGGTGGACCAGCGGTCGCGATGCGCGTGTTCTCTGGAGTAGAAGCATTGGCGATGCAGCACTACACCGAAACCCTGGAGAACAACCTGGTGGAAGTCGTGGAGGGCACCGCTAACGTGCTGCTCCACACCAAACCACATGATGTGTGGCGGGCGATCATGCGCCAGCAACCATTCCCCGCAAATCTCCTTTCTACCTGGCCCGACAGCGCGGAGCGAAACTAGTGACGCAAGAATTACAGCCCTCGGAGCCGATGAGCACCGGGCACAGCATCCGCCAAGGCTTCAATGACTGCTGGCCAGTGGCCTTTTCCATGATTCCCCTGGGCTTGGCTTTCGGTGTGCTGATGGTGCAGATCGGCTTCGCTTGGTGGTGGACACCAGTATTCTCCATCGCGATCTACGCAGGATCCATGGAGTTCCTGGCGATCAGTTTGGTAACCGGTGGGGTCGGCCCAATCAGTGCCGCAATCTATGGCCTGTTTGTGAACTTCCGGCACATCTTCTACGCCCTAAATTACCCCATCGCCTCCGTGAAAGGGTGGCTTGCCCGCGCCTATGGGGTATACGCCCTCACCGACGAGGCCTACGCCGTCCTGGCGTCCAAACCGGACGCAACCTGGACTACCGCGCGGGTGATGACCATCCAATTGCTTCTGCAATCCGGGTGGATCCTGGGCGGAATCCTCGGTGGCCTCGGCGGGCAGCTCCTGCCAGCCGGACTCCATGGTTTTGAATTTGCGCTGGTAGCAATGTTCGTCGTGCTGGGAATCGAAGCATTCAAAGCCTACCGCGACTACTCCCTGCCGCTCAGTGCCGTGATCGCTGCGGCGGTGGGCTTTGGGGTTGAGTCCCTCGCCGGCGGCACCGGCAGCAGTAGCTCCAGCACCATGCTGATTGCCGGGATCCTGACCTATGTGGGCTTGCTGACATTACGCTTCCTCATCCCGCCACTGGACAAAGCCCTGACCTGGAAGCAAGGTACCGACGCATGACCACCACCTTCCTTGCATCCCTCCAAGATTCCCTCCCACCGGGAGTGACCATCGCCAACGTTGCCGCTGTATTGATTCCCGTCGGGATTGTCACGGTACTCCTGCGCGCACTCCCATTCGGCGCGCTCGCGAAAGTCCGCACCTCCAAATTCGCCGCCTGGTTATCCGTCGCCATGCCGGTCGGCATCCTGGGAATTCTGGTGATCTACGCCGTCCGTGGCGGCAGCAGCGCGCCGGGCGGCATTGGGGGAGTGCTGCTGGTCCTTGTCTTCACCGTGGCGCTGCACCTGTGGAGAAAAGACGCGATGCTGTCCATCCTGGCCGGCACGTTGGTATATGTACTGCTCACAAACCTGGTGTGGTAGCAACCGTCCGCTCAGCGCTCAGGCATAATGAACCCATGGCTACCCCAGAATTCATCCTTGCGTTGCGTGAAAAAGTTGGACACGACGAGCTCTGGCTCCCAGGAGTCACCGCCATCGTCATCAAGGATGTCCCAGCAGACGCACCGCTGTTCGCCGTGCCGGAAGTCCTGCTGGTGCGCCGTGCAGATAACGATGAATGGACTCCCGTCACCGGCATCATCGACCCAGGGGAGGAGCCACACGTCGCGGCGGTGCGTGAAGTGATGGAAGAAACCGGCCTGGAGGTACAAGCCGAAGCGCTGCTCGGGGTGGGCCAGGTTGGGCCAATCACCTACCCAAATGGGGATCGCACGAACTACATGGACACGGCAATTCGCTGCGCAGTGGTGATTGACCCACACGCAACCGACGCCGAGGGCAACCCAGCAGACCCATATGCCGTGCGGGTCAATGATGAAGAAAACGCCGAAGTTGGCTGGTTCAGCATCGCCAAGATGCCCCCAATGCAACCACGATTCCGCCTGGTCATTGCCGATGCTGTGGCACAACTCAAGCACCCGCAGGGCTTCCGTCCGCGCATGGGTTACCGCAAGCGCAACGGTGATCCGCTTCGCGGAGCCTAAGCCGAAACTCCACGGCCGCAACTTCACGGGCGAAACTCCACGGGCGCTCCCCGGCACGAGCGTTACCAGGTGCGGGCACGCTCCAAGCCAACTTGCTCCACCACCGCCGCATACTTCGCCGCCCGCAGCGAACAAATCACCAACTGCACCTGGTGGAACACCATCAACGGCAAAATCAACAAGCCCAAGTCCGCCCCCGCGAACATCACCGCCGCCATCGGCAAACCAGCCGCCAAGGATTTCTTCGTCCCCGCGAATTGGATAGCCACCTGGTCGGCGTAGTTAAAGCCCAGGCGTTTCGGCACGAAGGATGTCAGCGCCAACATGGCGTACACAATCACCACCGAGCCCAGCACCAGTCCCAGCAGCACCAACCACGAAACGGTACTGAATGCTCCGGAGGAAACGGCGTCGGAAAATGACACATACACAACCAACCCGATGGAGATCTGGTCGATCTTCTTCGTCACCGGTTTCGCCGCGATCGTCCCCACCCAACGGCGCGTGAGCTGCCCCAACACAAATGGCAGCAACAATTGCAGACTGATCTTCCCAAACGTGGAAGCATCAATATGCAGACCCCCGGAGGAGCTCATCAGCAGCAACACCAGCAGGGGAGTGAGGAAAACACCCAGCAAACTCGACGCGCTCGCCGCGACAATCGACGCCGCCACATTGCCCCGCGCAATACCCGTAAACGCCACCGACGACTGCACCGTCGACGGCACCAAGCACAGGTACAGCACACCCATGAACAATTCCTCGCCCAGGACGTGCCGCAGCGGCGTGAGTGCCAAACCCAGCAGCGGAAACGCCACAAAGGTAAACAGCACAATCAGCACATGCACCCGCCAATGCAGCAAACCTTTCAGCGCCTCAGCCGGGGACAGCCGCGCACCGTAGAGGAAAAACAGCAGCGCAATCGCCAGGGACGTTACCAGCTTCGCTATCTCCGACGCCTGGCCCGTCACCGGCAGTACCACTGCGGCAATAACCGCCAACACAATCAGCGTGACCAGAAAATCTGGGCGATACGACAAAATCTTCTTCAACGGCTTCCCCTCACACAGCACCCCGGCAGGGACGTTAGGCGTCCCGAGCAGTGACCGCGCGCATCGCGGCCTCAAAATCTACCGCCGGTGCCTGCGGGGCTGTGCCTGCCGCCGGCAAGGAACCACCTTCGCATGCACCATTGAGTGCACAGGAGCCGCAGGCGTTACCCGAGGCGCAATCCTCGGCGGTGATGCCATCATTCGGGCCTGCCGGTGAGCATCCCGCGCCAGCTGCGGCTGTGTCGCCAGCGGCAACGCCAGCTGCGCCTGGGCTGCAGCAGGAACCACCAGCAGCATCCGCGGAATCACCACTTGAACAGCAGGAACCACCCTCGTTGGCGGCTTCGGCGCGCTGGGAAGCGGCGTCGATCTGCGCAACCGTATGTGCAGCCAACCCGGCACCCATCCCCAACAACACCACAGCACCCACCACCAACAGCGCCACAATCACAAACATCCACCCCGACGCGCTGGCCAGCAACCACGCAGCCAAGCCCAACGCCACACCGGAACCCACCCAAGCCGGGCCCGCAATCTTATGCGCAATTGTCCACAACTCCGGGGTCTTCCGAACCTCCGGAATGCGCAGGCCAATCACCGAATTACCAGGCAGTTTCCCCGCCCAACCAGCGGCGCCAACCACCAACAACAGCACAGCAACAACGGCCAATATCACGCTGAGAATGATCATATGAACCACTCTAGTCCTCGTCAGATACAATAACTAACCATGACCAACGACCAATCCCCAGCAGTGAATGCAACCAGCCACCGCTACAGCCCCGAGCTCGCAGCGAGCATCGAAAACAAATGGCAAACATACTGGACCACCAACGGCACCTTCGAAGCGCCAAACCCGGTTGGCCCATTTGCAGTGGACGGTAAGCTGCCGGAGGATCGGAAGTTCATCCAGGACATGTTCCCGTACCCATCCGGTGCCGGCCTGCACGTAGGCCACCCGCTGGGCTACATCGCCACCGACGTGTTCGCCCGCTTCCACCGCATGAAGGGCGCCAACGTACTCCACACCCTGGGATACGACGCCTTTGGCCTTCCCGCCGAACAATACGCAGTGCAAACCGGAACGCACCCACGCACCACCACCATGGCCAACATTGAAAACATGGAACGCCAGTTGGGACGCCTGGGCCTGGGGCACGACAAGCGTCGTGCTATCGCCACCACTGATACTGAGTTCTACCGGTGGACGCAGTGGATCTTCCTCCAAATTTTCAACTCCTGGTTTGATCCGGAAGCCACCAACCCAGCTGGCGGCAAGGGCGCGGCCCGCCCAATTGCGGAATTGGAAGCGAAACTCGCAGCTGAACGCGATGACTGGGGCAACCTCAGCGAGGCAGAGCGACAGGCAGTGCTGGACGAATACCGTCTGGTGTACCGCTCGAACTCCATGGTCAACTGGTGCCCAGGGCTGGGCACGGTGCTGGCGAATGAAGAAGTCACCGCAGATGGTCGTTCTGAACGTGGCAACTTCCCAGTGTTCCGCAAGAACCTGCAGCAGTGGATGATGCGCATCACCGCCTACTCCGACCGCCTGCTCGAGGACCTGGAGTTCCTCGACTGGCCGGAGAAGGTCAAGTCCATGCAACGCAACTGGATCGGCCGTTCCCGCGGCGCGCAGCTCGCGTTTAGCTCCGCTGCGGGCCCGATCGAG
>JBHAQQ010000144.1:0-7340 GCA_041830435.1 Corynebacterium sp. | reverse complement strand
CCACTCCGCCCCACGCTTCGCCGAAGCTACCACCGTGCCCCTTACCGTCGGCACCTTCACCGCCCAGGTTGCGCCCTTGCATTTCCGTGTTGTGCACCAGAGCCGAAAACGCGGCGGTGATGCTATGCTCGGCCATTTCCTGTTGCACAGCGAGTTGTTGGAATTTCTTCAGTTCTGCGGTGCATGGTGAGTGGTCGGATACCACCATGCCCAGAACTCCATCAACCAGCCCAGCCCATAGGCGTTCGCGGTTACCTGCGGTACGGATTGGTGGGCAGCACTTGAATTGGGTTGCGCCGTCTTGAATTTCCTCACTGAACAAGGAGAGGTAGTGTGGGCAGGTTTCTGCGGTGATGCGTACGCCCCGCGCTTGTGCTTCACGAATCATTTCCAACGATCCGGAGTCCGATAGGTGCAGGATATGGGCCCGGCACCCGGTCTGTTCTGCGGCGGCGATGACGGTTGCGATGGCTTTTGCTTCAGCTGCTGGCGGGCGGGAAGCTTCAAAGGTTGCGTACACATTCGTGATGCCACCTGCTGCCGCGACTGTTGCTTCGCCTTGTTTAATGAGCTCAGCGTCTTCTGCGTGGACAATGATCTGTCCGTCGAAGGCCGCGATTTCTTCCATTGCTTGCACCAGTTGTTCTGGGTTGAGTGGTTGAAATTCATCCACTCCGGAGTGCAGCAGGAAGCACTTGAAGCCGAAGACTCGACCGCTTTCCCACAATTTCTGGAGCTCTCCGGTGCCGAGGTTGTCCGGTGTCACGCCACCCCAGAAACCAATGTTGACCTTTGCCTTTTCCGCAGCGATGGCACGCTTGGTCGCCAAAGCATCCATGGTGATGGTCGAGGGAATGGAGTTGAGCGGCATGTCGATGATGGTGGTCACACCACCTGCAGCTGCTGCGCGGGTGGCGGAGGCAAAACCTTCCCAGTCGGTGCGCCCTGGCTCGTTGATGTGCACGTGGGTATCTACGAGGCCTGGGATGAGGATCTGCTCTGCTGGTATGTGGATTTCTTGCGCATTTGGGGCGATGTCGTTGACATCGGCGGTAGCGTCTGCCAGTACGCGCACGATTTTGCCTTGCTGCACTACGATCGTTGCCGGTGATTGTCGTTGTTCGCCGTCAATGTCGATGATTGCCTGTTCCGCCCGGAACACGGTGGTTGAGTTGTGATTCGTCACGGTTGTTGGTCTCTGTTTCTATTGTGGGTGGTTGGTGAGTCGGGGGTGAGCCCGACGCCGCTTCCTGTGGGATCTAGCCAGCCAGGCGGCCGGTTCGTTGCAATTGCTGAAGTTGCTCGAGTGAGGCACCCGTGATCTCCAGTGCATCTTCCCCGATTGCTCCGCAGTACATTGCCCGTAGCAGATATCCAGCCATGGCTTTTGCAGTTGCAGGTTCGTCCATCCAGCGGGAGGTGTCTCCAGCGAGGTATGCGTGCAAGCGTTGGGCTGTCAATTCCCAGTGGGCCCGGAAGTATGCGGCGGTGGCTATATGCCGGGTGAGCAATTGGTGTGGATGAAGATCCCACCCCTGGCGGATACCGCGGTTGAGGTGGCGAGTGACCAAGCGGTGGTGAAGTTCCCAGCCTGCTTGGATTTGCTCTGGGGTACCTACCGGAATTTGGTTTGTGGAGCCGTCAGAGAGTTCCACCCCAACTGCGGCGGTAGCAACCTGGAGGGTGTCCTTGGCGTAGTCCGCAACGGGGTGTTCCATGGATTGATGGGCTGCGTCAATTCCCATGGAAGCGGAGTAATCATATGTTCCATAGTGCATGGAGATGCAGCGGCCTTGAGCAGCTTCAATCAGGCCGGCGGCGATATTTTCGCCATCTTCACCCATAATCGCCTGGGGAGTTTCCACCTGAATTTCAAACGGAATAACACCCTTGGCCAGACCATATTGTTCTTCGAGCTGCTCCAGAATGTCGCACAGCACACGTACTTGTTCAGGGTGCTGGACCTTTGGGAAGGTCAAGCGCAAAGTACGAACCCGGTCGACCTGATCGGTTGCAGCATTCCCAAACAGTGCTGCTAGAGCGCCGGTTTCGTGCACGGCGTCGAGGAATATTGCGAGCGTGCGAAGCCCACGATCGCGGAACAATGGATCGAAGCTCTTGAAGCGAATACCGAAGAAACTCGGTGTGGACTGCGCATTTGGGTGCAGTACCCATTGCGAAATGGTGTGTGCCGCTTCCAACACGCGGGCGTCCTCATCAGCATCGCGATCGGCGATGGCCACTCCGCGCTGCGTGAAGCCATCCTCAAAGTCGATACGCAGATCCTCGATAGGTTGCGTGCGCAATTTCTGTTCCACACGCTGCGCAATACCTTCCGCAGCTGCGGCCTCATAGCCCAATGCGCGAGCTACGGCTTCTACCCCACCCTGTGCATTCGCACAGTCCAACGCTTGCTGTCCCCAAGACGACGGCACATCAGCGGAAAAGAGGTGCGCCGGCACATACACCGTGTGCGTTGGCTGCCGCCAAGTAATTGGACGGGCCCATTTTCCCGTCACCTTCGCATCAATTTCTTGCAGGCGTTGCGCAGCGAATTTCTGCAGCGCTTCACCCGGGTGGGACGCCGGTGTACTCCCTGTAGAGGAGGATGCATGTGCCAATGTGATTCCTTCCGAACGACCGCCGAAAACGGAGCGAATAATACGACCTTTTCAGCCACGATAAGCAGCCAACGTAAGGGCCCAATTCAAGATCCAATCAAGGTCCCAATTGAGGCCCGTTGCTAGATCCCAGTTTAGGCTATGGAGCGACCGCTTAAGCCTTCAGGGGCTGGGTACCGATTGGGTTCATTCGCTCCAAAACAATAAACAGGACACCTGCAGTGATGGCACCAATGAACCAGTTGTACGTAGCTGCTGGATTCAGCGCTGGGATCAGCATGATTGCCAAGCACAGCACCGCAGCGACCACGGTAGCGATGAGCGCATTGGTGTTCCAACCGTTGCGGTAGTGGTACGCACCAGATTCGGAGGAATCAAACAAGCTATTGATGTCCACATCATTGCGGTTCACATAGTAGAAGTACGCAATCAGAATGCCGAACAGTGGACCGATGAACGCTGCCAAGGTGTCCAGGGTGTAGTGGATGACTTCTGGCGAGTTGTATAGGTTCCACGGGGTGAGGAATACGGAACCTACCGCAGCAATCATGCCGCCCGTACGCCACGAAATCTTAGATGGAGCAACGTTGGAGAAGTCGAAGGCTGGAGCGATGAAGTTCGCCACAATGTTGATACCAATCGTTGCGATGGTGAGCGTGAGCGCACCGAACGCAATGGCGTAGGTGTTGTCCAATTGCGCGATGGTTTCCACTGGATCCGTGATGAGCTGGCCATAGACAGGCACAGTTGCCGATGCGGTAACAACGACCAGCAGGGAGAACACCACAAAGTTCAATGGAAGGCCCAACCAGTTACCCAATTTCACAGCCTTCTCGGACTTGCCATAACGGGAAATATCGCCGAAGTTCAGCATAGGTCCGGAGAAGTAAGAAACAATCGTCGCCACGCCACCGGTAAATGCCGCAAACGCTGCCCAACCCGTGAGTTGGTGATCGGAAAGATTGAGATTGATGTTGTTCACCCCAGCCTTAGCGACCAAGTAGATAGCCAGTGCAAACATCACAACATACACAGCAGGACCACAGAAGTCGATGAACTTACGGATCGATTCCATACCACGCCAGAACACCAGTGCCTGTACAACCCACAGAATGAAGAACGCAACATAGCCAAGAGCCGAAAGGCCCAGGAAGCCATAATTGCCCTCATCCGCATACGGCGCCAAGGAAGGCCACAACTTCACCATCAGCACCACGAGGGCGTGGGAGGCGAGGTACGTTTGGATGCCGTACCAGGCCACCGCAATCAAACCACGCACCATAGCTGGCAATTTTGCACCCTGAATACCAAACGCTGCGCGGCACACCACAGGAAACGGCGTTGCGGAACGCTGCGAAGGCAAGGAAACGAGGTTACACATGTAATACACAATGGTGATGCCGATAACCAGCGCAGCCAGCACCTGCCAGGCAGTCAAGCCCAAAGCGAACAATGCACCCGCTGTGACATAACCACCGACCGAGTGGACGTCGGACATCCAAAATGCGAACACATTGTACGTGCCCCACTTCTGTTCCTTCAGCGGGGCAAGGTCCTCATTGATAAGAAGTGGATCCGCATTTGGCGGAATAATCACTTCATTTCCACTGACATCACTGCTCATGATTTCTCACTTTTCTAATTGCGTACGGTCCACCAATGGGCCGCACGAATGAATCTCAATGATTAGGTTGATCCGTTTTTACCAGCGCGATCTCATTGACCAGCTGGCTGCGCCAGATCTAAGGTTGAATTTCCAATGACGCGAAGCCCTGGAGCTTCTTTGGCCCGCGCGGGGCATACGTGCCCACTCGCGAGGTGCTGAGGCCTTGACGAACCAACGACTCAGCTTGCCCCACTGCGGCCGCAACGCCGTCCACCACCGGTGCACCGAGGATACGGCTCAGCTCCGGTGCTCGACCAGCCATTCCGCCACAGCCCAAGCAAATCGCTTCCGCTCCGGCAGCCAAGGCCTCTCGAGCCTTCGCGAGGATGGCTTCATCGGTGCGTTGTTCGTCCTCTTCCAGTTCCAAGACTGACAATCCGGTTCCGGCAATCGACGCGCAACGTTCAAGCACACCAGCCGTTTGCAGGCGTGCGCGAATCATTGGGACGGTGCGATCAAGCGTAGTGACAACCGCATAGGTATCACCCACGGCCATCGCGGCAATCGCCGCAGCTTCCGTGATGTCAATGACTGGAACGTCGACGAGTTCTTGCAGAGCTTCGCGGCCTTGATCGCCATAGCCGGCGATGATCCAGGCGTCGATCGGTGCTTGCGCAGCATCGAAATGACGCTTGTTGACGATATCGATCACACCCACCGCTGATAGGTATCCTTCGACGTGGGTTTCGACCGATTCTGGACCCAGTTCAGGAGTAACTCCCTCAATAACGGTGTCTGGTGCAGCAACGGCTTGTGCAGCCTTGGCAATAACCTGCGTCATCGATGACGTGGTATTGACATTCACCACTCCAATTCTTGGCATGGATGCTCACTTTCTACAGCAGCTGAAGATCGCGGTAAGGAATCAATCCTTCATGAGGTATGGCTTGCATAACCACACTCGAAGAAATTTAGCAGCGTGGGTCACACTTCTAATAAACCATCTGCAGGCGCGTGAGGGTTTTCTCACCTGAGACGCAAAAAGTGCTCAATTTCCGCTGGTAAGGGCGATTTTAGTTAGCACAAGAGCTAACTCACATCACCCCCGAAAATTGAGCATTTTCTTAGGTATCCATGCCATTTCGAGGCGTTACACAACGACTCTTTCAAGCATGTGGGCCGCGTTACAGCCCTTCCCGAGCGTTCGACTCAGCAGTCATCTGCGCCAGGACTTCAGCCACTCGCGGAGAATCCACCTGTGTGACAGCCGGATCTTCGGCAGCAAGATCCCCCAAAATATTGCGGATGTAATCCACATCCTTATCACCACGGCCGGAAAGGTTCACCAGAATGTTCAGTGTTTCACCATTCTGGGCAGCCGGAGCTTCCGCAGCCATCTTCAGTGCATGCGCCAACGCATGTGAGGACTCCAACGCCGGAATAATGCCTTCATAACGGCACAGCAAACGGAATGCTTGCAACGCCTCGGCATCGGTCGCTGCCACATATTCCGCACGGCCAGACTCCAACAAATACGCATGTTCTGGCCCGATGCCTGGGTAATCCAAACCTGCAGAAACCGAGTGCGACGTCAACACATCATCATCAGATTCACCCAGCAGCACATAGGAACGCGAACCGTGCAAAATACCTGCACGACCACGATTCAATGGAGCGCCGTGCCGGCCGGAGTCCAAGCCTTCACCACCTGGTTCCACACCAATGAGGCGGACATCAGTGTCCTCCAAATAATCAGCGAACGCGCCAATCGCGTTGGAACCACCACCCGCGCAAGCAACCACAGCATCTGGCAACCGCCCTGTACGCTCCAGCATTTGCTGCTTCGATTCACGCGAAATCACAGACTGGTATTCCTTCACCAACTTCGGGAACGGATGCGGACCTGCCGCAGTACCCAGCAGGTAGTGGGTGGTGGACAAATTCTCCGCCCAGTCCGTCAATGCCACGTTAATCGCATCAGAAAGGCCATTACCAGCCTCTACCTGTACCGGAACCACTTCTGCGCCCATCAACCGCATGCGGTACACATTGAGCTGCTGCCGGGCTACATCCTTCGCCCCCATATAAATGGTGCACTTCATTCCGAACAACGCCGCCACCATCGCGGTCGCCGTACCGTGTTGGCCAGCCCCCGTTTCCGCAATCAAGCGGGTCTTGCCCAGCCGCTTCGCCAACAACGCCTGTGCAATCGTTTGATTACCCTTGTGGGCACCACCGTGCACCAGATCTTCTCGCTTCAAGAAAATCCGGGCATTGCCCTTCCCCTCCAATGGCAAGTTTGCGCACTCTGTAATTGGAGTTGGTCGGCCCAAGAAATTCACATACAAATCCTGCAGCTCCTGCTGAAACGTTGGATCTTCCAACGCCTCAACATATGCGCGCTCCAATTCATCCAGCGCTGGCAAGAACAAGTCCGGCACATACTGACCACCGAAATCGCCAAAGTATGCATCAATCAACGTGTCGCGAATTTGCTTCTCAGCCATTTCACACCCAACTTTCCAAACAATTACTCAATAGTTCTTTACTTAATAGTTCATGGAATTACAGCACTACCCTAACAGCGCTTGCGCCGCCCTGTACCGATGTTCTGGAACAATCTTCAATTCCCCCACCGCGTCCTCAAACGAGATTAGCTTGATGTGATCCCCCTGCAACGCCACCACCTTGCCGAAATCACCAGCCATCACCGCCTTCGTAGCTTGCACCGCAAACCGCGTCGCCAACACACGGTCAAACGCCGTTGGCGTACCACCACGTTGAGTGTGCCCCAGGACCGTGGTTCGAACATCAATGTCCAAACTATTTTCCAATTCCTTTGCCAACAGTGGCGCAATGTCTTGGAATTTCTCATGACCAAATTGATCAACTTCACGATCACCGAGTTTCCACGTCCCTGGCATCGGCAACGCCCCCTCCGCCAACACAATAATGCCGTAACGCTCACCCAACTGGAACCGTCGAGCCATCTTCTTCACCACAGCGTCGACATCAAACGGATACTCAGGAATCAAGATGTCGTGCGCACCACCAGCCAAACCAGCGTTCAAAGCAATCCACCCCGCATGACGACCCATAACCTCCACAATCAT
>JBHAQQ010000143.1:0-3059 GCA_041830435.1 Corynebacterium sp. | reverse complement strand
GAGGTGCAAAAGGCTCGGGGGATCCAGCAGCCGTTATGCTCTAGCGATGGTCCCCATAGATGGACCCATCGAGCTCCAAGGAGGACTTCCGCAACGCAGAATACTCGCTCTTCGTCATGCCCGTAGACATGAACACAACCCGCTCTCCAATGGAAACCGCATGATCGGAAAAGCGCTCCAAGTACCGGCTAATCAGCGTCAGGTCCACAGCTTCGCGCGTACTATACGGCCAATCCTCCACAGTGGTCTGCAAGAACAGCCGCGCGTGGAGCTCATCCACCGCGTCATCAGCTTCCGCCAGCGCAGAAGCGCGCTCCGCATCGCCAGTTTCCAGAATATGGCGAAGATCCTCAGCAACCTTCAAGCTCAACTCCGCCATTTGCTGAATCATAGGTCGAAGCGGCTCCGGAACGGCATGCTCAGGGTGACGATGGCGAGTCACCTTCGCCACGTGAACACCAAGCCCGGTCATGCGGGTAAACGCCTCAACGATGTGAATACCCGAAACAACTTCGCGTAATTCACCAGCCACTGGCTGTTGCAGCGCCAGCAAACGAAACGCTGCGACCTCCGCCCGGTCGCGAATTTCATCAATGGCATCCGTTGAAGCCAACACATCCTCGGCTGCACGTAAATCCGCACGCATCAGTGCCTGAGTTGCCCTATCCATGGTGGAATAGGCAAAATCAGCCATCGCCAAGAGGTCTTTGTTGAAGGCCTCTAGCTGTTCTCGATATACCACGCGCATAACAGTTAAGTCTATCTTCTTCTCAAGGAATCTGCAGGTTTCGTAGGCTAGCCCCCAGAATTATCGCAATCCGCTCCCACCGGTACAGTTTCATCCTCTGGATCGTCCAGCCACCCCTCCGGCAACTGTACCTTGGCAGGTGATCCCTGACGGCCCCGGGCACCGTCGGCGTCCTCCGCCAACGCAGGGGAGTCCCAGATTTCCTCCAGAGCTTCCTGCAATTCCGCGAGCGAACTAATCCGCGCCAGCGTTCGACGCAGCTCGCCACCAGCCGGGTAACCACGCATGTACCACGTCATGTGTTTCCGCATGTCCCGAGTGCCCTTAACCTCTCCTTCATGCTCCACCAACAACTCAGCATGACGCATGATAATGCGCGCAACTTCACCCAACGTGGGTTGGGCTGGCAACGGCAAACCGCGCAAATGTGCGGATAACTCAGCAAACAGCCACGGTCGGCCCAAGCAGCCTCGCCCGATGACCACCCCGTCACATCCGGTTTGTTGCATCATGGAAGCGGCGTCGGAAGCTTTGAAAATATCGCCATTGCCGAGCACCGGCACCGCGCCATCCATGTGATCAACCAGGCGCGCGATCTCACCCCAATCAGCCTCGCCCGAGTAACGCTGTGCGGCAGTGCGAGCGTGCAACGCAACAGCCGCCGCGCCTTCCGCAGCAGCAATACGGCCCGCATCCAAATGCG
Source organism: Corynebacterium sp. (assembly GCA_041830435.1). Taxonomy (GTDB): domain Bacteria; phylum Actinomycetota; class Actinomycetes; order Mycobacteriales; family Mycobacteriaceae; genus Corynebacterium. The sequence goes on along the minus strand of JBHAQQ010000143.1, from coordinate 1,608 downwards.
TGTGGTGCTCATCATCAATACCAATGCGGAACTTCACCGTAACCGGAATATCCGTACCTTCCGTAGCCCGCACCGCGGCCGCGACGATATTTGCAAACAACCGGCGCTTATATGGCAACGCGCTACCGCCACCCCGCTTCGTGACCTTCGGAACCGGGCAACCAAAATTCATGTCAATATGGTCAGCAAGATTCTCATCCACAATCATCTTTGCCGCCTGATAGGTGTACTCGGGATCCACCGTGTACAACTGCAAACTCCGGGGATTCTCATCAGGTGCGAAGGTGGTCATATGCAAGGTCTTGGGGTTGCGCTCCACCAAGGCCCGCGCGGTGACCATCTCGCAGACATACAGCCCAGCTACACTTCCGATCTTCTCGCGCTCCTGCTCACGACACAGCGTTCTAAACGCGACATTGGTGACGCCCGCCATTGGGGCCAGCACCACGGGGCTAGCCAATTGCATCGATCCAATGGTCAATGGGGAATGGCGAACCGCGGTGCTCTCATCAGCTGCTGAGGTGGCGAGGTGGTCGATCTGTGCAGAAGTATTCACCCTTGCATTTTCTCATTTGGGGGTGCTCGGTGCGAATTCTGTGTTAGCAGCAGAACTCCGATGTGTGCACAGGAGGGTTTTTCGGTACTGTGGTGGAGAAGTGATTTTCACCGCTGACCTGCGTTTATAAGAATATACCTAAACGTGTTTTGGGAAATTTGAAACGGAGAGAAATAGCTGGGCGCAGCCCAGGATGAGCGGTTGAAGAGTTACACCCCACGAAAATTAGGAGGAAATCCATGTCCGAGCGTATTGCGCACGCACAGTTGAAGTCCAAGGTTATGACCGCGGACGAGGCAGCACAGTTCATCAACAATGGTGACAATGTTGGTATGTCCGGCTTCACAGGCGCTGGCTACCCAAAGGCGTTGCCAACCGCAATCGCTAACAAGGCTAAGGATGCACAAAGCCGCGGCGAAACGTTCAAGATCAATGTCTTCACCGGCGCTTCCACGGCTCCAGACTGTGACGGTGTGATGGCTGAAGCTGGCGCGATTGACTACCGCACCCCGTACAACTCCGACCCGATTCTGCGTAACCAGATCAACGCTGGTGAAGCTCGCTACCAGGATATTCACCTGTCCCACCTGGGTCTGCAGGTTGAGCAGGGCTTCTTTGGTGATTTCCAGGTAGCTATCGTTGAAGCTGTGCGCATCACCGAGGAAGGCCACATCGTTCCTTCTTCCGCTGTGGGCAATAACTGCGAGTACATCAATGCAGCGGACAAGGTCATCGTTGAGGTTAACGAATGGCAGTCCCTGGATCTGGAAGGTATGCACGATATCTACCAGATTCCAGCGTTGCCAAACCGCACTCCGATTCCTATCAATAAGCCAGGCGATCGCATTGGCACCACCGCTATCCCGGTTGATCCGGCAAAGATCGTGGCAATCGTGGAGACCAACGCTCCGGACCGCAATGCGCCGTTCAAGCCAATCGATGAGACCTCGAAGTTGATCGCTGGCCACTTCCTTGACTTGCTCGAGGGCGAGGTTCGTGCTGGACGCTTGGCATACGACCAGTACATCATGCAGTCCGGTGTGGGCAACGTT
>JBHAQQ010000142.1:0-6538 GCA_041830435.1 Corynebacterium sp. | reverse complement strand
TGGCCCACACCCAAACCCGAAAGCGCAAGCGCAGTCGGCACCGCCGAAGGACCCGGCAAACAGGTCACCTCCACACCTGCTTCCCACGCGGCCACCACCACGGGGAAACCAGGGTCAGAAACACTCGGCATACCCGCGTCGGTCACCACCAACACCCGCTTCCCCATCGCGGCCTGCTCCACCAGCCAACCGGCGCGTTCTGCCTCGTTATGGTCAAAATTGCTCACCACCTGGCCAGTGATGCTCACCCCCAAATTCTCCGCCAACGCCCGCGTCCGCCGCGTATCCTCCGCCGCAATAATGTCGCAACTGCCCAATGCATCCAACAAGCGAATAGAAGCATCCAACGGGTGCCCCAAGGGCGTGGCCGCTAGGATTACTCCACCGTGCGGGCAGGGCCGTTGGGCAGCAGCGCGCGCAGCTAACTCCGCCAGAGCCTGCGAAGACACAACACAATTTGCCGACGCGGCTTCCAGGTGTGCGGAGTTTTCCTTGTTCATTGAGTTCACCAGAACAGCTTGCCACTATATTGGGAGAGGTGACAATCTCACCGAACACACCAGCGCCGTCCTTGGAGGACCACAACCCCGTGCAACCAGCTGAGCGTCACCCCGGCAATGCAGGCAGCACATCCGCCACGACGTGGACACAACGCTTCCTACAGCCATGGCCAATGACCTTGTTCCTGTTGGGTGTGTTCGCCGCGCTCACGCGCCTCGCGGGGCTGGGTCGGGCTACGGACAATGGCACGCCCATCTTCGACGAAAAGCACTATGTTCCGCAGGCGTGGCAGATCGCTCGTTCGTGGCACAGCCCGTGGCTGCCTGGCATTGAGGATAATCCCGGCTATGGGTTGGTGGTGCACCCTCCGTTGGCGAAGCAGATGGAGGCGTTGTTCATGCTGCTCGGCGGCTACAATGCCTGGTCTTGGCGGCTTGCCAGTGCCGTAGCTGGCGTGATTGTGGTGCTGTTGATCGCGGCAATTGCGCGGCGCATCTCTGGCAGCCTGGTGGCTGGTGTGGCTGCGGGTGTGATTGCTATCTGTGATGGGTTGTTGCTGGTGACGGCCCGCAGTGGCATGTTGGACCAGGCCCAGGTGTTGTTTGTGGTGGCCGCTGCCTATTTTGCGGTGCGGGATTATCAGCAGATGCAAACCCGGATGCGGGATGCGTATACGGCTGGTTTGGTGCAGGTTCATCGTTGGGGGCCGCGCTTGGGGTTCCGTTGGTGGCGCTTTGCGGTGGCGATCAGTCTGGGCTTGGCGTTGAGCGTGAAGTGGTCTGGGCTGTACTACATGGCGGTGTTTGGACTGGCGGTAGTGGGGGCAGATTATCTCCGACGCCGCCGGTTCCAGGTTCGCCAACCGTTGCTGGGAACCGCCATGTTGGATGCGCTTCCGAATTTCGTGGCGGCCGTTATCATTCCGGTGTTGACTTATGTGTTTACGTGGCGTGCGTGGTTCGCTTCGGAAACTGGGGTGTATCGCCACGCGGTTGAGTCGGGCCGCTTCGATGAGACGCAGGGGTGGCTGTGGAGTTTCTTGCCGGATACGCTGCAGAATTTTATGTATTACCACGTGTCGGTGTTGGGCTTCCACAGTGAGTTGACGAATTCCGCTGGTCATGTGCATCCGTGGGAGTCGAAGCCGTGGACGTGGCTGGCTACCACGCGGAGTTTGCTGTACTACAGCCCGAAGGATGCTGAGGGGAACAACCTCATCATTTTGTTGGTGGGTACGCCAGTGGTGTGGTGGGTTTGTGTTCCGGTGATGGTGTTCGCTGTGTGGGCTTGGGTTATTCGACGCCAAACCATGTGGGCGATCCCAGTGTTGGGGTTCAGCGCTGGCTTTTTCCCTTGGCTTACGCAATTTGATCGGCAGATGTATTTGTTTTACGCGGCGAATTTGGCGCCGTTCTTGGCGATTGCTTTGGGTCTCACGGTTGCGTTGGTGTGGCATTCGCGCCGGTTGAGCCGGCGGACAGCAACGGTACTGGTGGTTGGGTATCTCACCTTGGTGGTGTGGAATTTCTTGTTCTTCTTGCCGATGTACACGGCGATGCCGTTGAGCGATTTGGAATACCAGTTGCGCCTGTGGCTCCCAACCTGGTCGTAGGTTTCGCTATGCTCCGGTGATTGGCTTCGCGGAAAGAATATTCCACGATTCACGCAGCGGTGTGTACTGATGGTGGCGGCCCAGCCAGCATACGATCAGCGCAACCACCGCCAAGAAGTTCAGGAGCAACCCCAACATTGGACCAGTGTTTCCGGTGGCCCCTTGGAGTTCCAGGACGAAATTTCTGGTGGCGAATCCCGCCCCAAATGCCCAGAGCGCCAGGTACATGGGCAACAATGCAGAGGCAACGTGCGGTCGGAATGCCGCCCACCCGAGCCCCACACCTAACGCAAACCGGTACGTTGCGGATTCAAACACAAATTGGGCCGTTGCAGGAGCATCTTGCACTGTCTGAGCATACTCCGAGGCAAACATGAGCCAGGCTGCCCACAGCACGCTGGCTATTGCCAAACCGGCCAGGACCAACCGTGCCACGAGCAATGGCAATTGTCGTTGTCGATAGGAACCAGCGGGTAGTGCCGATGGCTCGTCCAGCAGTTTCGCTAATAGGGCGTTGGCTGCGCCTTCCGGGGGCTGTGCAGCTGCATCTGCGAGCGAAATCTTCATAGCTCGATGCTGTTTGGCGACCTGCGAATACCACTGTTGACAGGAGTCGCAATATTCCATGTGGGCGTCGAGAATATCATCGGCGATTCCAGAGGCTTCACCATCGAGCCGGGCGGACAACGCACGACGCACATCCTCACAGCGCATGAAGGACCCTATCGACGCTGACACGACCTGGCCCAAACGCCACGATGATGAGCGCTGACACCACGATCAGTAACACAAACTCCACTCCCCCGCCGGTCACAAAGAAGCCATTGGCGACATGGACCACATACATCACCGTCAGCATATAAAACACCAGCAGAACAGCGACCACGGTGCTGAGGAATCCAAGGATCAACATGCCACCGGCAAGGAATTCAAACGCCACCGAAAACCAGGCGCTCAGGCGCGGTTGCGGAACCCCCAATGCCTGGAAATTCGCAATAACCCCATTTGGACCTTGGAGCCCCTGGAGTGCATATTTCTGCCACGCGTGGGCAATGAGAATCACCCCCAACACGATTCGCAGCAACAGTAGTGCGCCGTCCCGAACTGCCGGATGATTCATCATGCGGAAATATGCTGCTCCTCGTGTGGCTGCGCACCGCGACCGTGCGGAGCATCAATGAATTGCGCCCCATCCACAAACGGAAGGTGCTGCAGCGACGGATCTACGTCATCAACCTCAAGAATATACGCACCAGGACGGCGCAGGCGCTGTGGAATGCCCAGCTCTTCATCTTCAGCATTGCGAACACCCAAGCGGGCACGGCGCATGCGTACCAAGCGGCGTTGTTGCAAGCGCGCTTCCGCCACTGCATTGCGGCGAAGTACAACGATATTGATGATGGTGACTGCTGCGATGCAACCAAAGGCGGCCCACATCCAGCTGCCAATGAACGCAGCGGCCACACCGGCTACCACGCTGGCTGGAATCAACCACAAGGTGATGGTCACGAGGCGCTGCACGCGCTGATCCGCCAATTTCTTCGAAGCGATCGGGTCGTACATGCCGCGGCCACGTCGCGACTCGACAAACGCCAAGTCTTCCGCAGTCAGTTCCTTGGAATCCAGGTCATGCAGTTCTGCGCCGACTTGTTGCAAATAATCATCTTCAGCTGCAGAGAACACCGGGGTGTCGAGCTCATCATCAAGCACAACCGAAGTATCGACATCGCCTCCGCGAAGGTATGCAGTTGGGATGTCACGTGCCGCTGCGAAAGCTGCGCTGCTTGGAGCGGCGTCGCGGTGATCAACGTCGTCACGCTCCACCTCAACATCAGCGTCCGCGACTGCGTCACCATCAGCAACTACATCAGCGTCTACATCGGTGTTTTCATCGGCTTCTACGATTGCGACCGAGTCATCGGCCGCGTCTACTCCCGCATCTTCTTCTGCGCCTGCGTCAATCACCGTGTCTGTGTCAGCGTCGCTTGCCTCCGCATCGACGATCTCCACCGCACCCGCAACTGGAGCATCATCCTCCACAACCGCGCCGTCAACAATCGCTGGCGAACCGAGGCCACCGGCAGCAACATCGGCATCATCAAACACCACATACTCAGGTTCCGCGTCCACCAACTCCAATTCAGCGTCCACATCATCAACATAATGAGCCGCCGCTGGGCGCAACTTCCGCATCGTCCGCAACGAACGATTCGACCCCACCAGCACCGAATCGCGCGCCTCCACAGACTCACCCGAAAACACCACGCGAGTCTCCCCCAACGCCTCACTGGTACGACGCACAGGACGGCTATTGCGCAACAACAACGGAGCCAACAACACAAGCCAAACAATAGCGATGAGAAGGAGCGAACCTGACATAAAGACAAAGGTAATGCTAAGAAAGCCCTACAGTGGGAACAACACACCTCGCGCAAACAATCCATGCATCAAGCCCTGCGCGGGAAGGTCCTCCACAGTCAAACCAAACACCGGATGATCCTGCCACCGCCCATCCACATGAATCGCCCCACGCAGCACTCCTTCACGCTGAAAACCGAGCTTCTCCAACACCCGCTGGCTCCCCGGATTCGAATCCAACGCCGTCGCCTCAACCCGGTGCAGCCGGAGCTGAGAACATGCAAAATCCACCGCCAAGGCCACCGCCGCAGTAGCCACCCCCTTTCCCCACAGATCACGATCGACCCAGTACCAGACCCGACACGTCGAAACCCGCCCAAATTGCACATCAGAGAGCGTGACCTGACCTGCAAATTCCCCTTCAACAATGATCGCCATCGGAAAAACCCGGCCGGCCATGCGTTCCTCCCGAAGATAGCGGAACACTTCCCGCCACCGAGCACGCGAATTCGCCACGCCCCAAGGCTCGTCTGGGGTGGGCTCCACCGGGCGTAACCACTGCTCACCTGCAATGCGCAATCGCGACCAGTGTTCCCCATCACCTGGACGAATCTCGCGGATACGTACCCGTAATGACTCAACCCGCACCAACGGTGAACTCACCGGCGGTAAGGGGCGCAGGAAATGTTCCAGCATGCGACGGAAACCTTAAGACTGGTTGCTCAGGAACATCACATCGACCTGCTGACCTGGCCGAATCGGGCCGGAATCTGCCGGCACAACAATGAGGCAGTTCGCCAGACCATGACTTCCCAGCAAGTGCAGCGGCTCCCCGCCGTGGCTCGCGCCCAGCGGGTCCACAAGGAAATCGAAGGTTTCCCGGTCCCGCATCAACTGGCCACGGATGAACCCCCGACGCCCAGGCATCGTCTCAATCGGAGCAATCGTGCGAGCTTGGACAACCCGACGACCGGTCTGGCGCTGGCCACGAATGAGTTGGATCAACGGACGGACCAACACCTCAAACGAAACCAGCGCAGCCGAAGGATTTGCTGGAAGCAGGAAAGTTGGCACCAGCTCAGGCCCAAGTTGCCCGAACCCCATGATGGAACCGGGGTGCATGGCGATACGTTGCACATCCAATTCACCCAGCTCAGCAAGTGCTTCTCGGAGCTGATCGCTCGCGGCGCCACCAACGGCACCGGCAATGACGACCACTTCCGAGCGCATCAATTGCGCCTCAATGGTTTCCCGCAACTTACGCGGTTCGCCATGAACAATGCCGAGACGGTGCACTTCCGCACCAGCTTCACGTGCCGCTGAGGCCAAGGCGTAGGAATTCACGTCAAACACCTGCCCCAGGCCAGGGTCGCGGTCAATATCGACGAGCTCCTGACCATAACTGATAATGGACACCCGAGGTTTTGGGTATACCAACACTTTCGAACGGCCCGCAGCAGCCAGCAAACCAACTTGCGCAGCACCGATCACGGTTCCTTGATCCACCAGGACATCGCCCGGTTGAATATCTGAACCTGCACGGTGCACAAAATCCCCAGCTCGTACAGGGCGCTCTGGCAGAATCCGCCGCCCCATCGGACGCACCCAATCCAATGGCAATACCGCATTCGCCAGGTTTGGCAGCGGTGCACCCGCTTCCACGCGAACTGCTTGACGTGGCTGCAAACGCACAGGCCGTTGGGAACCTGCGGTCACTTCACCAACCACTGGCAGTTCCACAAAGTCACCCTGCTCATCCACGAGGTCCACGGCACGCACCGCGAAGCCGTCGATCACTGCTTGATCGAAACCTGGAAGTGGCTGGCTACCTTCCACGCGTTCAGCACAGCGCAACCCCAGCGCTTCCGTAATGGCAATACGTACAGGTTCAGGGGTAACTGTGGATGCGGTGATGATGGCCAGCTGCTCTTCAACGCTACGCATGTGAACTTCTTCCTCGAGGATGTTGGGCGGGCGTTATTGATTTCGCTTGGCGAGTTCCTGCTGCAGCCAGCGATTCAGCGAAGGGCCATACGTTGGGTCGTCCAAGGCGAAATCGACGCAAGC
>JBHAQQ010000141.1:0-5641 GCA_041830435.1 Corynebacterium sp. | reverse complement strand
TTGCAGCGTTTGAATGCCCAGAGAAGCGGATGGCTGGTGTGCAGTAGCACCCTGAGGTGTTGCACTCCCCGCAAGGACAGGAAGTGTTGCGTCGATTCCTGCATGAAACGGCTGGTTTGGAGCCAACGTGGACACCAGGAAATATTGCTGAGCAGTTGATTGAGCAGGTACGTCAGCAGGTTGGTGAGCATGGTCGGGCGATTTGTGGCCTGTCGGGCGGCGTGGATTCAGCGGTAGCTGCAGCGCTGGTACAGCGTGCTATTGGTGATCGTTTGACCTGTGTATTCGTCGATCATGGTTTGCTTCGTCAGGGTGAGCGGGAGCAGGTTGAACAAGACTTCGTTGCCGCGACGGGCGCGAAGCTGGTGACGGTTGATGAGCGTGCTGCATTCTTGAACAAGCTTGCTGGTGTGACGGAGCCGGAAGCGAAGCGCAAGGCAATCGGCGCTGAGTTCATCCGTTCATTTGAACGTGCTGTTGCCGGTGTGCTGGAGAGCGCCCCAGAAGGCTCAACGGTGGACTTCCTGGTGCAGGGAACCTTGTACCCAGATGTGGTGGAATCTGGTGGGGGAGCAGGTACCGCAAATATCAAGAGCCACCATAATGTTGGCGGCTTGCCAGATGATGTGGAATTTGAACTCGTCGAGCCATTGCGCTTGTTGTTCAAGGATGAGGTTCGCGCCGTTGGTCGCGAATTGGGCTTGCCAGAGGAAATCGTTGCTCGTCAACCGTTCCCAGGTCCGGGATTGGGTATCCGAATCATCGGTGAAGTGACGGAAGATCGCCTGGAAACGCTGCGAAAAGCCGACGCTATTGCACGCGCGGAGCTGACCGCTGCGGGCTTGGACCAAACCATTTGGCAGTGCCCAGTGGTGCTGTTGGCGGATGTGCGCTCGGTAGGTGTGCAGGGCGATGGACGTACGTATGGTCATCCAATTGTGTTGCGTCCAGTTTCCAGTGAGGATGCGATGACTGCCGACTGGACCCGTATTCCATATGATGTGCTGGAGAAAATCTCTACCCGCATCACCAATGAGGTCGAGGACGTCAACCGAGTGGTTTTGGATGTTACGTCCAAGCCACCCGGAACCATCGAGTGGGAGTAGTCCACAGATTTGTATTGTGGACTGTGTAACAGCTCGTTCCTGAATTGTTTCAGGGGCGAGCTGTTTAGGTTTCGGTGACCATTGGTGTGGTTGGCATGGGCATTTCCCCGGATTTTCATAATGTTGCTGTGGCTGCCCATTTGGTGCATACGCTGCGGTTTTCTGGTTACAAGTGAGAGAACTTTAGAAAAATTCTATAAAAATGTTTCCATTTTCCTGTGTTTGGTCGTTCATTTGGGCTAGGGTATGGAACATAGTGCTTCGAGTCACAATGATTTGTGTTGTGATGGAACGTGGCCCAATTGGTTTTCTGGGTTGCGGGAGGGGCAGAAAGTAACCTCCAGAAAGGGTGAATGATAGTGGTAGCACTGTCTCGTCGAAATGTAGTTCGTTCTGTTGTTGCAGTAGCAGCAACCGCATCGTTGGCTGTGAGCGTCGCTCCAGTTGCTCAGGGTCAGGCAGCGCTGGGCTCTTTGTCCTCCATCTTCGGTGGCAATACTGGTGACGCTACGGGTAAGACTGAAAGCTCTCTTGGTGGTGCACTTGGCTCCCTGAGTGGTGAAGGTTTGCCAGAGTTCGCAGGTGAAAAGAAGCTTGCTGGCACCATTGATGGCCCGTTGCGTGATTGGCAAGTAGGTGTATACACCCAACTTCCAAACGCGAGCGGTGAGGTTGCTCCTGGCGGCAAGATCACCTTGCGTCTGGAATTGGTTGGACACAAGAGCACCCCACGCATTGGCGAGATCGGCATGTTTGTTCCTGCTGACTTCAAGCTGGTGAAGATCACTCGCATGAAGGATGGTCTGCTGGGAACTTCTCCTTCCGATGTCTTGAGCGGTGGATACACTGACCTCATCCAGAATGGTCGTCGTGAGGTTCGCTTGTCCTGGAAGGATGGCCTGCTGTTCAAGTCTGAACCACAGGTTTCCCAGTCTCAGTCGGTAGTGGTGGACTTTACGTTCGAGGCGCCTCAGTCTGAAGGTAGCTTCCCATTCTCCGTATTCACCAAGGCAACTTCTCCTAGCGACCCAGCGTTCTGGTTCTCTCGTCAGGGTGAGTTCCGTTCCCCACAGAACGTTACTGTGAAGCGTAACTCCACTGCTGCGGGATCCTTCGGTGGTGCGACCGGTTCCTCCGGCGATTCCTCGGGATCTTTCGCTAGCCTGAGCAGCTAAAGCTGGTGAGGGGCTGTTAAGTAGCTTCTCATTCCAAAGAGCCTCGACCTGTTAATGGGTCGAGGCTCTTAGTGTATGTAGCGGCTTGCCTGGGATGCGTGCGCGCGTTACACTAAGCTTCCAAATTAGAACAGGTGTTCTAATTATTTGCTGTGGTTGTATTGGTACGTCGGGTACTGAAGATATACCTGTAGGTATTCAAACTGCGCAGGTTGCAAGGAGGTTATAGCGAAATGTTGCGAGCAGAGGCTTCAGGAAAATCTCTCGAACAAACGGTAGAACAATTGCGTTCGCGTATCCGTGCTGTCGAAACCAGCTCTACGCGAGCTGGTGGAGCAACGAGCGCTGCTGCAACTTCGGCACGGTCTGTGCAGACCGATGTACGACAATCCGTTGTGGGTGCACCGTCATGGCTGGCACGCGTGTTGGTACACGGCGGGATGCCGCGCGCCGCAGCTACGAGCATCTCGGATTGCCCATCGGCACTGGTGCACATTTTGGCAGCAGTGACTGCACAGGGAGGTTGTGCGGCGATTGTGCAATACCCAGCATTGGCACTGGCGGCTATCCAAGCAGCAGGTGGGGATTTGGAACGGTTGGTGATTATTCCGGACGCCCAACCGCATGTTGCTGCAGTGCTTGGCACCTTGGTGGAGGGGCTAGATATGGTGGTGTATCGACCAGACACGGGAGGCTCCCAGATTGCGCCAACATTTGCCCGACCAGTGGAAGCAAGGTTGCGTAAGAGCAATTGCGCATTGCTTGCAGTAGGTAGTGAATGGCCGCAGTCACGGTTGCATATCAACCTTGAAATAACCGGTGTGTTCGGCCTTGGGCAAGGAAGTGGACGTATTCGTGGTTTGGAAATTCAAGGGAATGTATGGGGGAAAGCGCAGCCACCGGTGCGTATTCAAGGCAGCCTGGGGGCAACATGGCAGCATCGTGGCTGGGATGAAGATCCGTATGAAACAACGCTGTTGCCTGTAGCAACACAGCCCGGTTTGTCGGTTACACAACCGGACGCACAAGCATTGCGAGCGGTGCTATGAGCAGCAACATGAGCAGCCATATGAGCGCACATTCGAATGCCGGCACGAACGAGCCGCAGGGGAGGAGTCATCAGGGAAGCACTACAGATGCATCTCGCGCATCCACAACACGCATAGCCGTGTTATGGATGCCAGATTGGCCTGTCTATACGGCGACGGTACGCCACAATTGGGACCCATTGCGCCCAGCAGCGGTACTGCGTGATCATCGAATCTACGCCTGCAACGCAGCGGCTAGGAAACGTGGAGTGAAACAAGCGATGCGGCAACGACATGCCCTAGCTGCATGCCCAGAACTCCAGATGGCACAGCATGCTGAAACCGTAGAAGCGGTAGCGCACGAAGAGGTCGTGAGCACAATGGATGCAGTAGCAGCACATGTGGAGACACTCCGGCCAGGACTGTTGGCATTCCCCTTGGCAGCGCTAGCGAAATTTTATGGCAGCGAAGAAATCGCCATGGAGAAGCTACTTGATGCGGCGACATGCCTCTGGGCAGACTGCATGATTGGCGCAGCGGATGATGTCATCACCGCGGCCTGGGCAGCACGGGAAGGGAAAATCATTGCACCAGGCGGGAGCAGTACGTACCTGCAACACCTCCCACTCCACGCCCTGACGGTCGAACCTGCATTTGCAGGTCCAAAAGAACTCGTGGAAACGCTCAGCAGATTAGGTATCCGCACACTAGGGGACTTCCACAACCTTCCCCGGAGTGATGTAGCGAGCCGTTTCGGAACAGAAGCAGTCTATTGGCACCGAGTGATCAGTGGTGAACCAGGGCGCGTACTTTCCACCACCGCCATACCGCAAGAACTTCACATTGTGCAGCATCTCGACAGCCCGGTGAACAATGTAGAAGCCGCTGCTTTCGTTGCTCGCCAAGCCGCAGCAGAATTGCACAATGCCCTATTCCAGCAAGGGCTTGCGTGTGTCAGGCTCGCTGTACGCGCACATCTCGCTCCACCGCAAGGGTACGAAGGGCCAACCGTCGTGGAACGACTGTGGAATTGCCAGGATCCCCTCAATGAAGCAGACACCGCGCAGCGTATTCGCTGGCAACTTGACGGCTGGATCACCAGACTCTCCCAACAACTCACCGAAGCATGGGAACACGACGAAGTTGGCATACAAGCAATCGCATTGCAACCAATTACCTGTATCCCCGCAGACCACGTTGATATGCCACTGTGGGGCGGGGCTGATGAAGGTATTCGCTCCGCCCGTGCAGCCGCAAGTCGTGCACAATCCCTACTCGGCATGCAAGCCGTACTACGACCAATCCACACCGGCGGAAGAACACTCAGTAGCAGTGTCATTACCGTCGCCTATGGCGAAGAAGATCCGAAGGAAATCACCACCATGAAAACGCGTCAATGGGTAGGCAGCCTGCCAGCCCCACTACCAAGCAACCTTCTTGAAACACGTCGTCCCGCAGCACACCGAACAAAAACCAGGCCACAAGGCAACCCCTTCAGCAAACGAAGCCTCGCCGACAAACTCGCGAACAAAAAAGACCTCGAACGCAACCCCTCCCCAGGGCACCCAGCAGCCGCCATTGCACTATGCGACAAAGACGGCAACCGCATTCACGTCACCGGACGCGGCATGCTCAGCGCCACACCACACTACCTACGATGGGGAAGAACCCTCCACCGCATAACCGGATGGGCAGGACCCTGGCCCGTTGATGAACAATGGTGGCAAGAAGGAAAACGCTACGCACGTGTGCAAATCAGCGCCGAAAACCCCAACGGAACACAAAGTGGATACCTCCTCGTCACCCAAGGAACCCAATGGCGAATCGAAGCAACCTACTAACCACACCTCCAACAAACAAGTGCTAGCCTACACCCATGCCCGAAAACATCGACCGCTGCTCGCAACACCCCATTGAGCCGCTGCCAGGCACAGCAAAACCAGGCAACCTCACCCTAGCGCTCGAACACTACACCCACTGGGGGCACGACATCCTCAACGGCGAAGCCTTCGGAGAACCACTCACCAGCCAACTGAAGGCCTACCTCAAACACCACCACGCAAGCCTACAACTCATCCGCAAACCAGGCCGCGCCGGACAACAACGCCAATACACCAACAAACGTGCCCTCTACATCGCATGGAGCAACCCAGCCACCAACAACGGACAACCAATCCTCGAATACCTCGAAATTGATCACCCAGCAGACCTCCTCAACCTCAACCTCACAGCACCACAACAAAACCCCCAAGCAACCACCCTCAACCACCACATCATGCTCATCTGCACCCACGGCAAACGAGACGCCTGCTGCGCACTCTACGGCCGACCA
>JBHAQQ010000140.1:0-4859 GCA_041830435.1 Corynebacterium sp. | reverse complement strand
GGTTGGCCGGGGGTGTGTTGTTCAGTGGTAGGGAAGTGCTACCTGACAGTTGCCTGCCAGTGTTGTTGCGTTTACCTGTGAGAATGCCGGTTATGGGTGGGAGGTGGGTGCCGGGGGTGGTGGGTTGTGTGGGGGTGTATTGGTGGGTGTGGTGGGGTTGGACAGTGGTGTTTTCTTGCGGATTTCCTGCAATGTTTTTATATGGTTTTCTGCCGCATCCTTCTGACGAAAGGCTTGCGGGGCCGTGAACTCACCCCCGCAAGTGGGGGTGAAGATGGTGTATTGCCCTCTGTTGGGTGTGGTTATGCGCGGGTCCAGTCGCAAAAACGGAACCGCAATCCCCCCGCAGCGCTCTCGGTCGCGCCGTCAGCCTCTGCGCTGGCCGCTTCTGCGCTGGCCACCTCTGCGCCGTCCACCTCTGCACTGGCCGCCCGCCCCCGCTCCGACCACGCCCACTCGCTCGCCCGCACCGTGAACGCATCCTCCGGTACCTCAGGGCCATACACTTGGAACCGCGCCGGCGCTTCCATATCAATCTCGGTAATCACCAAACGATCAGCCACCGGCATGCACTGTGCGTACACCTGCCCACCACCAAGGATCCACACAATCGGCTCCAGCGATTCGCCGGCGCTAGCTGACTCAGCGCTACCCGGCGCACCCGCTGCCTCCTGCTGCATAATTTGCTGCACGATCCACACCGCCGCCGCAGCGACCCCATCCTCGATGCTTGCCACCACGTGACCACCCGGCGCGTCATATTCCGCGTTGCGCGTAATCACCCAGTTTTCCCGGCCGGGCAGCGGACGGTACGGATCCTCCAGCGCCTCCCAGCTTGTCCGCCCCATCACCACCGGATAGCCCCAGGTCATTTCCTTGAAGAATTTCAGATCCTCCGGGAGGTACCACGGCATGTCGCGGCCGTCGCCGATCACGCCGGCTGTGGTTTGGGCCCAGATCTGCGCAATCTGAATATCCGACGCCTTCCACCCAGCAATCCCCGCCGCAGCAAATGCCGCGTCAATCGCGGCATCCACCGCAGCGCGAGTCAGTTCTGGGTACTCGCCTGGGGCAAATCCCGTTGGGCGTTTGGCAGCAGGCATGTCGCCGGACATTACACGGATACCTTTCCCTTAATCGTAGGGTGAGGGTCGTAGCCCACCACGGCAATGTCCTCAAAGCCGTAGCTGAAGATGTCCGCCGCCTTGGTGAGTTCCAACTGTGGGTATGGGCGCGCCTCACGGCTCAGCTGCAGCTCAACCTGTTCCAAGTGGTTGTCGTAGATGTGGCAATCCCCACCGGTCCACACGAACTCACCAACTTCCAGGCCAGCCTGCTGGGCCATCATGTGGGTCAGCAGAGCATAGGAGGCAATGTTAAATGGCACGCCGAGGAACATATCTGCTGAGCGCTGGTACAGCTGACAGCTCAGCTTCCCATCCGCTACATAAAACTGGAACAGCAGGTGGCATGGTGGCAGCGCCATGTTGTCCAACTCGGAGACATTCCAGGCGCTGACAATATTGCGGCGGGAATTCGGGTTGGTGCGCAAGGTTTCCAACGCCCCGGCGATCTGGTCAATGTGTTCGCCATTTGGGGTTGGCCAGCTGCGCCACTGCACACCGTAGACAGGGCCGAGTTCGCCATTGTCGTCGGCCCATTCATTCCAAATGCGAATGCCATTTTCCTGCAGCCACCGCACATTCGATTCGCCACGCAAGAACCACAGCAATTCCCCAACCACCGACTTGAAATGCACATTCTTGGTGGTCAGCAGCGGAAAACTTTCAGACAGGTCGTAGCGGATCTGCCGGCCAAACACACTCGTGGTGCCAGTGCCCGTGCGGTCATCCTTATGCGCACCATTGGCCAAAATATCCCGCAACAAGTCCTCATACGGGGTGGCGACAACAGGGGAGGAGCCAGACTTATCAGAAGCAGAGTGTGAGGTGTTCATCGTTTCCAGTGAGTACTTTTCAAAATCGCAGGGTGCAGGCAAACCAACGGGGCTGCCCAATTCACGGTCTAGAAGGCATCTTACGCCGGATGTGACAACCGGTACTTCTCAGCAGCGCGCAAAATCGCATCCGCACAATCAGTGCGGCAAATCACCAAGTCAGGGAGGTACGTTTCCGGGCCGGAATAATCCACCGCTGACCCATCAATCCGCGACGTATGCAACCCCGCCGCCCGCGCCAAACCAATCGGCGCTGCGTTATCCCAAACGTATTGACCGCCGGCATGGATGTAGGCGTCGTTATCCCCCAAAATCACCGAAACAGTCTTCGCACCACACGAACCCATGTGGACCAACTCCATACCCGTTTCCGCGGCGATGAACTCCGCAATCGCTGGAGGGGAATTGTGCGTCACCACCAAACGATTCGTCGGACGCCCCGGAACAGCCCGCACATCGTCCGTATGAAACACCCGACCCAAATCCGGCATGCCCACCGCAGAATGCACAACCTGGCCACGCTCAACCAGCGCAATATGCACAGCCCAGTCCTGCCGGCCCCCAGCAAACTCCCGAGTCCCATCCAACGGGTCGATAATCCACACCCGCTCAGCGCCCTGCCGGTCAGCAGTATCTGGCGCTTCTTCACTCAGCACGGCATCGTTCGGCCGGTGCTGCGCCAAACACCGCGCAATCCAATCCTGCGCAGCCGCATCACCGGCGTCCCCAAGGTCACTGCCACGCAGCAAACCTACATTTCGCACACCCTTCAGAATCTCGCCGGTGCCTTGGGCTAGGCGGCGGACCAGGGTTGCGTCGTCGATTTCGTACGCCATAGTCACCCATGTTAGCCCAAATGGGGAGCACACACCCGCGCTATCGTGACGCACCACAAAGGAGGGCCCCGCTGAAGTGCCCCGCTGAAGTGCAACGCTGGGGTGCCAACCGCAGTGCCAACAACACTGCCAACCGCACTGCCAACAACAGCGTCAACCACTCGATCTGCAACAATAAGGACATGCAAGAACACGGAACCGACACACAGGAGTCCCAACCGGACCCATTGGCGCATTTCCACCCGCCGGTAGCTGCCTGGTTCCGCGACGTGTTTCCCCAACCAACCGCCGTCCAGCACCACGCATGGAACGCCATTTCCGCAGGTAAACACGCGCTGATCGTGGCGCCAACCGGGTCCGGCAAAACCCTCGCCGCATTCCTCTGGTCCCTCTCCACCATCGCCGCACGCGCGGCCGCCCAACCAGCCGCCAAGCCAGCGGGGGAAGGCACCACCGTGGTGTACATCTCCCCGCTGAAAGCCCTCGCCGTGGACGTGGAACGCAACCTCACCGCACCCCTCACAGGAATCCGACGCCTCTCCGAACAACTCAACTACCCCGTACCCGAAATCAGCGTCGGGGTTCGCAGTGGCGACACCCCCGCCGCCGAACGCGCCAAAATGCTGCGCCAACCACCACAAATCCTCATCACCACCCCCGAGTCGCTCTACCTCATGCTGACCTCCAAAGCGGCCGGCACCCTCCGAAACGTCCACACCGTCATCATCGACGAAGTCCATGCCGTGGCCGGTACCAAACGCGGTGCCCACCTGGCACTCAGCCTCGAACGCCTGGAAATGTTCAACGAACAACCAATCCAGCGCATCGGACTGTCCGCAACCGTCAACCCCATTGATGAAGTTGCCGCATTTATCGGCGGTGATCGTCCCGTGGAAATCGTCAACCCACCCAGCGAAAAACGGTGGGACGTGCGCGTGAAATCCGTCGTCGAGGACTTCCAGGACCCACCGGTGGATCCAGGTTTGGATCCACCGCAGGGGCCGGAAGGAGATCCACCGCAGGGGCCGGAAGGAGATCCGGCGCAGGGGGCGGAAGGAGATCCGGCGCAGGGACAGTTAGGAGATCCAACGAAGGGGCCGGAAGGAGGTCCGGCGCAGGGTAGCGCAGCCGCAGACCCAGCACTCGACCCTGCCTTCGCCTCCGCTCACAACCCATCAGTCATCGCCACCAATCAAAGCAAATCCGTCTGGCCCCACATCAACAAAGCCATCCACCAACAAATCCTCGAAAACCGCTCCACCCTCGTCTTCGTCAACTCCAGCCGCGCCGCCGAAAAACTCACCGGAGCCATCAACGACCTCGAAGGTGAAACCCTCGCACGCGCCCACCACGGCTCCGTCTCCAAAGAAGAGCGCAAAGACATCGAAGAAGCCCTCAAATCCGGGGCGCTGCGCTGCGTCGTCGCCACCAGCTCCCTCGAACTCGGCATCGACATGGGCCTCGTCGACCACGTCATCCAAGTCGGCGCCCCACCATCCGTCGCCGCTGCCGTCCAACGCTGCGGCCGTGCCGGGCACAGCGTCGGCGCCACCAGCCACGCCACCATCTACCCACTGCACAAACAAGACGCCGAAGCCGCCACCGTCATCACCGACCGCCTCTACCGCGGCGAACTCGAACCCCTCCACATCGTCCGCAACGCACTCGACGTCCTCGCACAACACACCATCGCCGCCGCCACCCACAAACTCAACATCCAAGACTGGTGGAACGCCGTCCGCCGCGCCCACCCCTACACCAACCTCCACCCCGACGCCTTCCAAGCAGTCCTCGGCCTCATCAGCGGACAATACCCATCCACCGACTTCGCCGACCTCAAACCACGCGTCATCTGGGACCAACAAGCCGAAACGCTCGAAGCCCGACCAGGCACCCAACACATCGCCGTCACCAACGGCGGCACCATCCCCGACCGCGGACTCTACGGAGTGTTCCTCCCCGCAGGAAACGAAACCAGCGGGGAAGCGGCGTCGAATAACCAAAGAATTCACGGCGGCCGCCGCGTCGGCGAACTCGACGAAGAAATGGTCTACGAATCCCGCGTC
>JBHAQQ010000139.1:0-5539 GCA_041830435.1 Corynebacterium sp. | reverse complement strand
TAGTAGCGGGGGCAGGATTCGAACCTACGACCTCTGGGTTATGAGCCCAGCGAGCTACCGAGCTGCTCCACCCCGCGACGGGTGCTTGACCAAAACAATCCACCGAAGAAGTTCAGTGACGTCTCAATCAGCGACTCCACTACCTTAGCACACCCCCCGCGGGAAGTAAAATCCGCAGGTCGGCACACTAATTAGCCCTGCTGCAAGCGGGCCACAGCAGCATCCAACTCATCAAGCGCCTTACCGAACTCTTCAAACGTGCCAGAGGACCGAGCACGATTGACCTTATCCATGGCGTCACGAACTGCCTGCGCAGCATCCGCACTGTTCGCGGCTGCACCTGCAGCGGCAGAGCCACCTGCTGCACCAGCCTCAGCGCCAGCAGCATCGGCTGCGTCGGATGCGGCGTCGGACTCCACAGTGGAACCCTGAGCCCCACCACCCGCAACAACCGAACCATCCACCTCACGCAAATCCTGCACGGCCGAAGAATCCAAACCAACCTGCTGCAACGCCTCCGCAATCGTCGGCGCATAACCAACCTGATTGTCATAGCTCACCAACACACGCAGCATCTTCGGGAACGCAGACTCCTGCTCCTTACGCTTCGCATACACCGGCTCAACATACAAAATCTTGCCACCGCCCACCGGCAACGTCAGCAAATTACCATTGATAACCTCATTGGTACCCTGCAGCAGCGTACGCTCCCGGGCAACCTCATCAGAGGACATCATCGTATCCTGCGCCTGCGCTGGACCTTGGGTTTGCGTATTCGTTGGCAGCACACGCACATAAATCTGACCATAAGTATCCGGATCAGAAGAAACCGACATATGCGCCGCCAAGAACTGACGAGACAAACCACGGAACGGAGTAATCACCTGGAACGACGGGCGACCAGTCTTAGGATCAGCAGCCACCACATAGTACGGAGGCTGCGGCAAATCCTCCGCCCCCTGGTTAGCCGTTGGGTCAGTAGGAACCGACCAGAACGCATCATTCTGGAAGAACACACCCGGATCAGAAACGTGATACTTCGCAATCAACTCACGCTGCACCTTGAAAATGTCCGAAGGGTAACGCAAGTGCACATTCAGTTCCTCACTGATCGCGGACTTCGGCTGCACCACACCAGGGAACGCGCCCATCCACGCCTGCAACACAGGATCCTGCTCATCAAAGGCATAGAGATTCACCGAACCGTCATACGCATCCACCACAGCCTTTACTGAATTGCGAATATACGAAACCTGGTCGGTCACAATCTGCGATTGATTCACACCCTGCGGAGTGGTTGCATCAGCAGTGGTATCCCGCAGCGAAGTGCGCTGAGCATATGGCAGGTCACGCAACGTGGTGTAGCCATCCACAATCCACTTGATGCGACCATCCAAAACCACCGGATAGGTCTTTGAATCCGTCGTCAGCCACGGCGCAACCTTGTGGACACGTTCCCGCGGATCGCGCTGGTGCAGAATCTTTGAACCCTCACCAATACGGTCCGTCAACAGCAAATTCATGGACTGGAATTTTGCCGCGAACATCAAACGGTTGAAGTAATTGTCGACATCCACACCGCCCTCGCCGGAATAGGTGTAGTTGTTCGCATCCGTGTCATACTCCTGCGGAGAAGCAGCACCCTGATTACCCACAATCGCATAATCCGAATTTGGAATCCGCGAAGACGCAATCACCGGACCAAAGTAGATTCGCGGCTGCTCCAAATCAACCTGCAATTCCCCACCTTGCTCACCCTTCTCCAAGGACTGCAAGTCGGCAACGGTGTACACCGGGTAGCCACCACGGGCAGACCCCGCGTCGCGCGCAACCTCATCAATCTTGTTCGCCGGGGCAGCAATAAACCCGTTACCGTGGGTATAGACGGTATGCCGGTTGATCCAATCCTGCTGATTGCCATCCAAAGAATTCGGATTCAACTCACGAGCGGCAACCACAAAGTCCCGCAACTGGCCATCAACCTCATAACGATCCACCGCCAACTCATCTGGGAAACCATAGAAGTTCTTCAGCTGCTGTTGCTGCGTAAACGTCGGGCTGAGGATCTGCGGATCCAGCAGGCGAATGTTCGACAACGTCGCCGTGTCGTTCTCTACCTTCTGATTTTCCGCCTCCTGCACCTGCACATCAGCTTCCTCTGGCGCAACACCCCAATTGCGCTCATAGGTCACCTGATCATCCCCCAAGTTGTAGGCAAAGCGCGTCGCTTCAATATTGCGGGCAATGTACTCGCGTTCCTTTTCCGCACGGTTCGGCTTCACGCTGAATTGCTCCAAAATAGTTGGCCACGCGGTGCCCACCACCAAACTGGAACCAATCATCAACGCCACCGCCAACGCCGGCAACCGCAAATCCCGCAACACAATCGTGCCGAAGAACATCACCGCCACGAAAATGGAGATCACCAGCAACACAATTTGCGCCGGCAGGACCGCATTAATATCCGTGTAGCCTGCGCCCGTGAACGTTGAATCTGCCGTGCCACGATTCATCAGTCCATAGCGACGCAGCCAATAGTCCCCGGCGCGAACCAGCATCCACAGCCCGGCAATGATCGCTAATTGTCGACGCGCTGGAGTACGCACCTGGGCCTTTTCACCAGTCCGTGGGTTCCCGGTGGTGATATTGCCCATCAGGTAGTGGAACACACCATTGGCTACGAAAGCCACCATCAACAACACGCTTAGTGCTGCCACGATGAGATTCAACAGCGGCAGTTGGAACGCGTAGAAGCTCAAGTCTTTCCCAAATTGCGGGTCGCTCACACCAAACTCGGTGCCGTTGGCAAAGAGCATCATTGTGCGCCACGCTGCTTGTCCCTGCAGACCTGCGATCAGCGCCACGATTGCCGGCAGCATCACCAAGAACGGGCGCATCTTTGTGCGACTCAAAGCCAGCGGCTGGTCCCCAAATTGGGCGCTCATCAGTTGGAATTCATCTGGTGCACTCCGGTATGCCGCGAATAGCGCAGCCCACACGATCAGCCCCGCAAACAGGCCAAACGCCACAAACAGCAGCGCCCGCATGATCACCACATTCCAATACACTTCTTGGAACTGGGTGGCCGCAAACCACAGGAAATCGGTGTAAATGCCAACCAAGATTGGTACGACCATCAATAGGATCGCCACCGCTGCCGCAACGGCACCGAGCAGCGCTGGCCGCTTATTCGCAGGTCCGTTGCTGTCTCGCTTGCCACCAGGCGGTTGAGGGGTCAAATTCGAGAAATTTGGGAAAGTCACGAGGCTCCTCTATGTCGTTGCTCTATCGTCGCTACGTCGTCGATCTCGCAATGTCTACATCACTATTCCCCAACAGCTTACGTAGAATGTTTCGACATGGCATCCGAGTTCAATTTTTCCTCCCCATCCGCTGATTCGCCGGTCGATCTCCACGATGACCGTGTGCTCAATGCCGCGCTCATGGAAGCCGTGGAATTTGTCCACGCAGAAGGCTGGGACCAACCGGCCACCCTCTTCGCCCTGGTTCCTAGCACCTTGGTGATGGATGCGGTAGATATCAGCGACGAAACGCTCAATCCGTTGTCCCTCATTGTTCAGGAGGATTTGCCCGACCACATCCAGCCAGGGTCCGAAGAATTGGGCGAGTTCATCGCCACGTTGCGCTGGCCGGAGCAGGTTGTGGGCGCAATTTTGGCCCAAGAAATCACCTTCGTGAACACCGCGGAGGGTGCGTCTTCCGCGCCGCGTCCCGCTCGGCTGTTCAGCGGAATTCTGTCCGACGCCAACGGCACCGGGGCTGAGCGTACCTTGGTGCAGCTCCGACCATCCGAAGCGGATTTGGACGCCGACCCGTTTGCTCAGGACAAGCCACAGCTGCTCGGTGGCGAAGACATTGCCCCAGGTGTGCTCGCAGTCTTGCGCGCTACCTTCGAGGAGTAACCCGCGAGAACTAACCCGCGGCCGCGCTGCCGCACTAGCAGCGGTCGAGTTGCGCCTTATCCTCCGCATCCTTCGTCTCAACGAACGCGGTGATATCAGCAATTGCATCCTCAAGCGAGTCGACGCGCAGCAGCGTGATGTCACCTGCCCTCGCCGCGCGGGCAGTGGTAGCTTCCGCACAGTTCGCGGCAGGAACCAGGAATGCTTCAGCACCCGCTTCCGCGGCCGCATCAATCTTGTGCGTGATGCCACCAATTGGCCCCACTTCGCCAGAAGCATCAATCGAGCCAGTTCCCGCAATAAATGCGCCTTGGGTCAATTCCCCAGGCGTGAGCTTATCGACCACAGCCAAGGAGAACATCAAGCCTGCAGAAGGACCGCCAATATCCTTCAAGTTGTACTGCACTCGCACTCCCCCAGCCGGTTGCGCAACCGACGTGACACCAAGGAACGCCACCTTCTGCCCATCCGCATCACGCTCCCCAAGCGTGACAGGGATCTGAACCTCGTCGCCCACGCGCTGCACAGTCAACTCCACGGTATCCCCCGGAGAGTAACTTTGAATCAGCTCAGCCAGCTTCGCGGGAGAGTCCACCGCGGCGTCGTTAACCCGAACGATGACATCATTGAGCTGCAACAACCCATCCGCTGGGGCATCCGCCGAAACATCCACCACGACAGCCTCAATCGGGCGCTGCAAGTACCGCATCGCGGCCACCGTAGCATTTGATTCAGAACTCGCGAATGCCGCAGCATTACTCTCCTCCACCTCCGACTGCGACACCCCCGAAGGGAAAATCTGCTCAATCGGAACGAACACATCATCCGTGGACAGCCAGCGAGCCACCGCCTGCCCCAATGTCATCTGGGTACGAACCGCCACCGTCGTCATGTTCAAGTGTCCGCTTGTAGCGAACGTTTCCGTCCCCACCACATCCACAACCGGCGCCCCCTCAACCTCACCCAACGTATTAAACGTCGGCCCCTTCCCCTGCGCAGCATACGGCACCGTCAAATCAATATTCGTACCCGGAATAGCAGGAATACTAGCTCCCACCAGCAACATCACAACAGGGATAGCCCCCAACAACAATGTCCGATTTCGGCGACTCGCGTTACTCACCATGCAAACCTTACCACCCACGCCCAACCGACAGCAGTAGATCACCAACGCCAAACACGCCCCAGAAACCTACAACCAGCGACACAGCCCACCACCGACCAAGGCTGCGCAACACACGACAACCAGCAAAGTCAGTATGCTGGCCACATGAGCAATTTTGGCTTCGGCAACAACGACCACAACGACCGCGATGATCACGACGATCACAACGGACGCGATGATCAAAACGGCCACAACAACCCATTCGGCATGAACGGATTTGGGTTCTTCTTCGGCCCAGGCATGAACATGCCAGGCGGAACCAACGGCAACAACCCAGGTGGAAACCTCGGCGATCTCTTCGGCCAACTCGGCAACCTCTTCGGCATGCCAGGCAACGCCACAGCCACACCCAACGGCTCGACCGGACTGGACTTTCAAGCAGTCCAACGCTCCGCCCAACAACACATTCTCAACCCGAAGCCAACCCCAGTTGAAGACTCCCACGCCATCG
>JBHAQQ010000138.1:0-4597 GCA_041830435.1 Corynebacterium sp. | reverse complement strand
GGTGAGGTCGTCGGTGGTGACTACTCCGCTGAATGTTGGTGCGTTTTGTCCGTATTGGCCACTGCGCAGCAGTTGGTAGGCCGCGGGGTTGATGGAGGTGGGGATCGGTTCGCCGAGTTCTGGCACGATCATGTGGCCCATCATGATTTGGATTCCGGGTAGGTGTCCAAGTTGGGCGTATGGCACTAGGTCCGCGTGGTGCATGTCGGAAAGTGGTGGGGTGACGACGGTCGCGTGGTGGGAGTCGCCGTTGGCTCTGCCGTGGCCGGGGAAGTGTTTGAGCACGGGGGTGATCCCGGCGTCGATAAGCCCTTGGGCGTATGCGCGGGCGTATTGTTCCACAACCCACGGGTCTGCGCTGAAGGAGCGTGAGCCGATCGCGTTGTCGGAGATGTTTGCGCCGCCTGCGAGGTCTACGACTGGGGCGTAGTCCACGGTGATGCCGAGGGCGCGGATTTTTCGGCCGTGATCGTACATCAGGTTCTGCACTTGTTGGGGACTCATGGTCGACGCCATTTGCCGTGCGGAGGGCAGTGCTCCGGTGTATTGGTTGAGGCGTTGGACCAGTCCGCCTTCTTCGTCCACACTGATGCGGAGTGGTTCTCCGGCGCGGGCTTCGAGGGCGGCGAGGGAGCGGCCTGGGTCGCCGACTCCGTTGAGGATGCTGAGGTCGGTGTTGCTGCCGATGAAGAAGTGGCGTACGCCGAGGTCGACGGCGGCGGCTGCGGCGTCGTAGTTGGTGAGGAGTATTTCGACAAATTTGCCGGCGTGGTGCGCGGCGATTGCTTCTTTGCTGGCCATGGCTGGTTGTGGTTCAGCTGGCTGTTCGGTTGGTGCGGGTGTGGTTGGGGTTGGTGTTGGTGTTGTGCTGCTGGTTGTGGTTGGTTCTTCGGTTGTGGTTTGGGTGGTGGTCGTGGCGGTGGCGGCCGTGCTACCGGATTTGTCGGCGTTGTCGGTATTGCCGCAGCCGGTGAGGAGGCCAGTGGTGATTGTTGCGGTGGCGAGGAATGGCAAGAGCGCTGCCTTCCCCTTCGTGCTCGTCCGCAAACCAAGAAACATAAGAATCAGCTTAACGTGCTGTGGTGGATTCACGAAATGCCGCGCACCAGAAGGTTTCACAGGAAAACCGAGATGAAATTCGTAGAACTAACACCATATCCCACCCAAAACAGGTATTGTGATCCAAAAGTGTTTACCCCACCGAAAGAACAGGATTAAGACATGGCTTCTCAGGGCTCCCTCGGAACCGCAGTTGCAGGCGCAGTGGCCGGCGTGATCCTCGGCGGCGCAGCTACCTTCATCGCTGCAGGTCAAGCCGACAAGACCACCCTGCCTAGCGAAGCTGAGATCGCTGTTAGCCAGCAAGAGGCTTTCCTCGGATCCGTGCAATACGGCGCACGCATCGAAAACTAACCTTGAACGGCCGACTTTCGAGCCGTGGCTGGGGCATTGCTGCTCTGGCCTGGCTGATAGTGGCGTTCCTTCAAGCCCCTGGGCGTATCAGTGCGGACACGAAACATGACCTCACTGCTGACCCGTGGGGCTTTTTGCGCGCGGCCTTGTACCCGTGGACGGATACCTTCACGTTTGGTCAATTGCAGAATCAAGCGTATGGCTACCTGTTCCCGCAGGGATTGTTTTTCGCACTCGGTGAGGCCGCGCATCTTCCCGCGTGGGTAACGCAGCGCCTGTGGTGGGCGTTGCTGCTGTTTCTGGCCTTCGCGGGCATGCTGTTAGCCCTTGAGGCACTGAGTAAGACCCCGAGTAAAGCACCGAGTGCGCCTCAGGGATCCTCACGTCCCGCAGGTATGGGGTTGCCGTCGCTGCGCACGTCGTTGTATTCCCGGCTTATTGCTGCGGTGCTCTACGCCGCTTCCCCGCGCATCCTCGGCACACTTGGCGCGATTAGTTCTGAGGCGTGGACCGTTGCGCTAGCACCTTGGGTGCTGTTGCCGGTGGTGGTGATGTGGAACCATGCCTCGGGAATGACCCAGGAATTTGCAGGTCACAAGCAAGTTGTGCCGGCCCATGGGCGTTCGCTCGCAACCCATCTGGGAAGGTGGCGCACTCCGGTTCGTTTGGCGTTGAGCAGTGCGGTGGCGTTGCTGTGTATGGGGGCGATCAATGCGGTGGCCACGCTGGCTGCGGCCCTGCCAGCGATCCTGTTTTATGGTGTATTTCTCATCCGTGGCTTTCAACGTGGTTCGGCGCCGGAAGCTGCGGCACTGACGAGTTCGACGCCAGCGCAAGCGACCCAGGGAAACTTCACGCAGTACAGCGGCCGGACCTGGAAGCCGATGGTGCGCTTCGGGGTGATCTGGCTGCCAGCAAGCATCACCGCCATATTTTGGTGGATTGGCCCCCTCCTCATCCTCGGCAAGTATTCCCCACCGTTTACTGACTACATCGAGTCTGCGTCGCTGACCACCCGGTGGCTCAACGTATTGGAAATCCTTCGCGGCACGACCAGTTGGGTGCCGTTTCTTTCCAACGAGCGACCTGCCGGCAATGCGCAGTCCGTCGAGCCAGTATTCATTGTGGGAACCCTCGCGGTGGCACTCATCGGTTTGTGGGGAATGATGCAGGTTGTCCGTCCACGGAGTTCGGGGGCACAGCAGCGCACTGTTGCTATTGCCCTGGTTATCACCCTCCTAGCTGGACTGTTGATCATGGGGTTGCCCAGCATTTCGGAGGAATATCGTTTATTCCTTGATGGAGCTGGCGCACCGCTGCGAAATTTGCACAAGTTCGACCCGCTGGTGCGTATCCCTCTCCTCATCGGCTTAGCGGTTGCCCTGGCCAGCGTTCGCCCTGTTTCCCGTGCAGCATTGGCACATCCGGAACGCCACCCAGAGGCCCGGAAGCTGCTCGCCACTTCCCTGTTGATGGTGGTGGCTGTGGCGCCGTTGGCGTCGTTGAATGTGGCGGCAGCTGACCCCTACCGCGAAGTTCCCACGTATTGGCGCGATGCCACGGCCTGGATCAATGAGCAACTCCAGCAGCCAGCGGCTGAAAACCCAGGGGCAAACCCCGCAGCAAAGCCAGGGGCGAACGCGCTGACCCCGCGGACGTTGATTCTGCCGGAGGCACGATTCGCGCGGCAAACGTGGGGCAACACCAGGGATGAACCCGCCCAACCGCTGCTGGACGTGCCGTGGGCGGTTCGCGACTCGATTCCGCTGGTGCAGCCGGAGGCGATCCGTGCGCTGGACGGGTACAACACCGCCCTCACCAGCGGACGCCCAATCCCCACCCTGTCCGCTACGCTCCGCAATGCTGGTGTGGGCTTCCTATTGATCCGCAATGACCTGACCCCCGCAGCCGATACTCCCGGCGCGCCTGCAGTGTTGCGCACTGTGGAACGCACCATTGCACACAGTGGCGGGTTCCGTTTGGCACGCCAGTTTGGTCCATTAACTATCTATGCGGTGTCGCCAGACGCAGCGGCGGACGCAGATGCTGCTCCAGCTTTGGACATTGCTGCCCCAAGGTTGATTGGCCGTTCGCACGTGGATCGTGTGACGGCTGGCCCAGAGGCGCTCACGCGCCTGGATGAACTCGACGCCGCACTTGGGCGCGATCCCTCCGAACTTCCGCGGGTGCGTGAACTCGTGAGCACAGACACCTTTGGGGTAACTGACACCCCAGGGTTGCGGGATCACAATTACGGCAATGTGCACCATGCCGATAGTGCGTTGCAGCACCCGGATGATGATTC
Source organism: Corynebacterium sp. (assembly GCA_041830435.1). Lineage (GTDB taxonomy): Bacteria > Actinomycetota > Actinomycetes > Mycobacteriales > Mycobacteriaceae > Corynebacterium. The sequence goes on along the minus strand of JBHAQQ010000138.1, from coordinate 879 downwards.
CGAGGTGCTGAACCCGGTCCGGGATTATGTGGCGCGAAGTGCGGAATCGGAGGATGTGCTTCCGCGTACGGAAGTACATGTGACGGGTGGCACGATTCGCGCCAGTAGCACCGCCGATACCCCCACGAATTTTGGTGGGGCGGATACTGCCAGCAGCTTGACGAGCCTGGTTGATGGTTCGCGTCGCACTGGCTGGCGCCCAGCACCGGGCGCAGCTAGTGGGCAGTGGGTGGAATTCCAACTGCCGGAGGCGCATGCTCGCCTGAGCCTAGATTTGTGGGGCTTGGATGCGCCAGCCCGTATTCAGGTCACCACGAGTACCGATGATGGCACGGTGGTGGCTTCGACTACCACCGTGGTGCGACGTAGTACTGCCGAAAGCCCAACGGTTGTTGCGATTCCGGGAGGTGCGGCTAGCACGATCCGCTTGACGATCCTCAGCGCATTTGGCAGCACGGGTCTGGCGGAGGCCCGCATCTACGATGCGGACGGTGCGGATATCACTCCCGCCCGCGTTGCCGTGGTGCCTTCCCCAGCCGGCACGGAATCGAGTACAACCAGGTGGCTATTTGGGCAGGAAATCCACGAGGGTTTGCTGTTGCGGCGGTTCACAACGCAGCAGGAGCATCCCGTTGTGGTGCATACGGATGCGTGCGCAGATACAGCGGTGCAGGACACGACGGTACAGAACGCAGCGGTGCAGGCCACCACAGATTCACCATTGCGCCACGATGCACTTCGTCCCGGCGAGGTGCACATTAACGGCAAGGTGTACCGCTGTGGCGATGTGCTGGATCTTCCGGCTGGGACGCATGAGCTCGCCAGCCTGGACAATTGGGTATCGCTGACTGTTGCCGAGCCGCTGTATGCCGCTGCGGT
>JBHAQQ010000137.1:0-12271 GCA_041830435.1 Corynebacterium sp. | reverse complement strand
GGCGTACCGGCGTCGAGGTCTTGCTTCCACATTGGGTGCAGCGATGTTGCATTGGGGGCAGTCGGTGGGGGCCGATGGGGCGTACTTGGATGTGATGGTCTCCAACGTGGCGGGGCGCGCACTGTATCACCGCCTGGGCTTCAGTGAACATCACCGCCACCGGGTGCTCGCATTGGATACGTTGGCGAAATAGGGCCGCTGTGGTGCCGTGTAGGCTTACAGTCATGCGCATTGCCACCTGGAATATCAACTCCGTTCGCACCCGTGTCGATCGCGTCCGGGCGTTTCTGGAACGCTCTGACGTGGACGTGTTGTGTCTGCAGGAAACGAAGTGCACCGACCAGCAATTCCCCGATTTCACGGATTTGGGGTACGAACAGGCCCATGTTGGTTTCCATGCGTTTAATGGTGTGGCGATCCTGTCACGGGTTGGTTTGACGGATGTTCGCACCTCATTTGGGCAGCCTGGTTTCGATAAGGACTGGACTGCTCCGCAGCCGTTGGAGGCGCGTTCCATCGGCGCGAATTGTGGCGGTGTGGAGGTGTGGAGCTTGTATGTGCCGAATGGGCGGGAGATTTCCGACCCGCACTACACCTACAAGTTGGCGTGGTTGGAGGCGCTGGCGAAGTATTCCACGGCACAGGCAGCGAATTCGGATAGCTCGCCGTTGGTGGTTGTGGGCGATTTCAACATCGCTCCGCGCGACGCCGACGTGTGGGACACCGCCTACTTTCAAGGGAAAACGCATGTCACTCCACGGGAGCGTGCAGCGCTCGAGGCATTGAAGGCCACGGGTTTGCAGGAGGCCACGGAATTGGTCCAGGACCAGTTCACCTATTGGGATTACCAAGCGTTGCGCTTCCAGAAGGGTGAAGGAATTCGTATTGACCTGCAATACTGCCGTGGAATTGAGCCGGTGGCGGCTCGGGTTGATGTGGCGGAACGCAAGGGCAAGGGCGCAAGTGACCATGCGCCGGTGATTGTGGACTATGCGGATGCGTCCGCTGCGGGTGATCACCCGGCTGGGACCGCAGCGAGGTAGCGCGTCATGGATATCTTGCTAGCCACGTACCACGGTACTGCCGCCGTACTCAGCCAAATCACATGGTGGCAATTCGCCCTCGTGCTGGCCGACTATAGTTTGAAGATCTTTGCGTTGGGTTGGGTGCCGAAGGATCGCCGTCCTACAAGTGCGATGGCCTGGTTGTTGGCGATTTTTCTGATTCCTTTTGTGGGGATCCTGTTGTTCTTCTTGATGGGATCGCCGTATATCAACGGGCGTCGCCACCGTACCCAGGAGGCAGCAAATGAGCTGCTGCGGTCCAGAAGTAAGAACGAGCCAGTGCTTCCTGCAGGCCATTCCTTGTCGCCGGAATTGACAAGCCTTGCGCGCTTAAACCGGGAATTGACTGCGCTGCCTGCAACAGCAGGCACATTTGTGGGGTTGCACACGGACTACCAGGCATCGATCCGGGCTATGGCTGCGGCTATCGATACTGCCGAGCGATTTGTGAACGTGCAGATGTATATTGCGGCTTGGGATTCCACCACTGCCCCCTTTTTCGACGCCTTACATCGCGCCTCCCAGCGCGGCGTGAAGGTCCGCATGCTGTGGGATCATGTTGGCTCACGCAAGTACCCAGGCAATAAGCGACTCGGGAAGCGCTTAGATGCAATGGGTGTGGAGCATTACATGATGCTGCCGTTGCGGCCATTCCAGTGGCGTTTCCGTAGGCCTGATTTGCGTAATCACCGCAAAATTGTGGTGATTGACGGCACCCGGGCATTTATGGGTTCGCAGAATCTCATTGAGGCTGAATACCAGCAGCCGAAGCATCACCGGATTGGTCGGCAATGGGTGGATGTGATGGCGGAAGTCACCGGCCCGATTGTCTCTTCCATCAATACGGTATTTGCGGTGGATTGGTACACCGAATCGAAGGAAGAACTCAAGTTCCTCTCCCCTGGTGAATTGTCCACGTGGCTGGCTGAGCATCATGAGGATACTGGTCAGGAGATTATGCAGGTTATCCCGTCGGGTCCGGGTTTTCGCACGGAGCCGAACCTCCGACTATTCACGAGTATTGTGCACCACGCGAAGGAACGGCTGAAGCTGGTAAGCCCGTATTTCATCCCTGATGAGTCACTCCTGGAAGCGGTCACCACAGCCTGCTATCGCGGGGTGGATGTGGAATTGTTTGTCTCCGAGCAATCGGACCAATTCCTGGTGGGCCATGCGCAGGAATCGTACTATGACCAATTGTTGGCAGCTGGGGTGAAGATTTACCTGTATCCGGCCCCCTTTGTGCTGCATTCGAAGTTCATGATCGCCGACGGGGAAATTGCGGTTGTGGGCTCTTCCAACATGGACATGCGAAGTTTCGGTTTGAATTACGAAGTGACGTTGATGACTGGTCAGGGCGACCTGTTGCAGGAGTTGCGCGACACCACCGGCGAATATCGCGAACGGTCCAGGTTGTTGTCGAAGGAAGAATGGGACAACCGCCCGTGGCGGCAGAAGTACATTGCGAATGTAACTCGCCTCACCAGCGCCTTGCTGTGATGCGCTGAGGAACTCCAGTAGGGAGTTCCGGGAAAATCGCCCGATCCCGGTGCCTGTGGGTTATCCTGGTGTGAACCGGCTTAACGGCCAACCGACAATTGCACACGACCCGAATGGCAATACCAATAATTTGTGCTAGCACCCAGTGTTCCCCAATGTTGGTATTGCGTTCGGACAACCTCGATCGAACACACTATGGATGCAACGAATTACCCAGACCCAATCACCGCAGGCCCAGGCATTGGCGATGAATACGACGGCACCAACGCTCGTCCGGATGTGACATCCAGTGCTGGGCAACGCGCTGAAGCAGCCGGAAGCGGCGCTGCAGATGACTTCGATAGTTTCGATTACCCCGCACCGATCCGTGGACACCGGGCACCAGAACTCCTGCCTGATGTCGATGTAGCGGAAATTGCTTCCAGTGTGTACGAATTCCTTTCGGGAATCCGTCGTTTGATGGAACGACCAAACCAGAAGATGAATATCTCCCAATCGGAGATCGAGGTGCTGCAATTCGTGGCCCAGCACCCTGGCTGTGGTGTTTCCGATATCGCTCGTCTGCGTTTCTTGCGCGCGTCAAATGTGTCTGCCACGGTCCGCAAGCTCATCAACACCGGGCTGGTGGAACGTAAGGCGAACTCCAGTGACCGGCGTTCCCAAGATCTGTACCTGTCAGATTTGGGTGTGGAACGCATGAACTCCATTACCGATGAATGGGCGTTGCTCATTGCCCGTGCAACGAAGCGGATGGATGCCCGGGACATTGCGAAACTGCGTCGCGGTGTCCCAGCATTGCGCAACTTGGCGGTTGCTGCGGAAACCCTGATTGACGATATTCAGCGCGAATCAGACGAACCATACGCCCGCTAGTGTCCGCCTGAGTACGGACGGGCTACCGCTTGGAAGAACGAACGACCAGCGCGTTACCGATCAACACCACCACCGCACAGGCGCACATTGTGCACGCCAGCGTAAACACTTGATTGTCACCCAATGCCACCATTGGGCTCACCAACGCCGCGACACTGAACTGCATCGCACCCAACACCGCGGAACCTGCGCCAGCCCACCGTGCAGCGATCCCCTGGGCCAACGCTGTGGAGTTCGCCATCATGAAACCATTGCCGACCACCGCAATCAACGGGCCAGCTAGCAGCACCACGACCATCCACATCGGCGCCGCACCCTCCGCGAAATTCGCTGGCCGCAACACCGTCAACGTCATCAGCAACAACGCCGACGCCCCCGTCACAGCCAAGGTGATCCCCAGCTTTTGCAACTTCCGCGGCGCAACTCGTCCTGCCAAGCGCACATTTATCAAAGCCACCACAATCAACATGGAGGCACAGGTCGCAAACGACCACGAGAAATGCAGTGGGCTTAAGCCCATTTGCTCCTGGAGGACAATAGAAGAGCCAGAAATAAACGAAAACATCGTCCCAAAGCCGAAACCAAAGATCAATGCATGCCCCAAGAATGCCGGGATGCGCATCAACCGGACCATATTGCGGTAGGTATCGCCCAAACCAGTTGTCACCCGATGTTCTTCCGGCAGGCTTTCTGGGTTACGCAACGCCACAAACATTTGCACCAGTGCAATCGCAGTGAGGGTCCAGAACACCCAACGCCAACCCGTCACTTCCTGGATCACGCCACCGATGAGCGGTGCAATGACCGGAGCGACCGCGTTGATCAGCATGAGAATGGCGAAGCTGCGCTGAGCCTGTGCCGGGCCAGACCGGTCCGACACAATTGCCCTGGCCAGCACCACCCCGATGCCACCTGCTGTGCCCTGGAGGAAACGACCAAACAGCAACACCTCGATGGCTGGCGCAATGGAGCACAGGATACTGGCGACAATGCCAAGCGTTGTTCCCCAAATCAGCAGGTTTCGGCGGCCCATCCGGTCCGACAATGGACCGAGTGCGATCTGCCCCAGCCCCATGCCGATCATGAACATCGTCAACGCCAACTGGGTCTTTGCAGGGCTGGTTGCCAAATCGCTGGTGATATCGGGAATACTCGGCAGGAACATGTCTGTTCCCAGCGGGCCAGAAGCACCAACCAGCGCCAAGCCAATGAATGTCAGGAGTGGGATTCCCAGGCTGGCCTGTCCTGAGGATGCTTGCTGCGATGTACTCGGATCATGTGGCTGAGAGGTATTCACGTTCACCATTGTTCCACACTGCACAGCACAGCGGGCGTGAATATTGAATCATGATTCAATATTCACGCCCGCTGGTCAAGCCACGAAAGTGGCGAGATGGATTAGGCGTCGCGCTTCATAAATATCGCCGTGCCCGCCACAAACAGCAATGCCGATACACATACGAAATAGAATGCATCTCCCGAAACACCAAACCACTCATACAATTGTGTTTCGATATCCGGCTTGCGACTCGCCCATGCCTTAGCATTCACAAACGGCAACCAACCATGCAACCACTCAGACACCTTCGGAATTCCCATAACCAAAGGTTCCAATACCAATTGCCACAACAACAACACACCAATCGACAACGCCGTAGCACGAATCACGAACGCCACACCAGTAGCCAAAAACACCGTCACCGCAGCTACCACGACCAAGCGTCCAATAAACGACCAGGCATATGCAGCGTTGAATCCAGTGATCGCCACCAACCCCTCATTGTCATTCATCGATGCAAACACCATGCTGAACACCTGCAATGAAGCAGCACTAGCCACGAACGTCACCACCGCAGCAACAGCGGCGTACACCAACGCCTTCGCCAACGGCACCTGCCACCGGCGCGGATTGGTCAACACCGAAGTCCTGATGGTGTTATGCGAATACTCGCTGGTCACATTCAGCACCGCCTGAATCGTGATCACCATCAGACCCAAACTCGACATGCCAGCCAACGCCACCTGCGGAGACAGCAACTCCAATATCGCCATGCCTTGCATCGGCGACGCGGCATCCCCTGCCGCTGCAGACGGATCCCTCAGCATCAACGAAGATGAGAAAGCCATCAAAGCCGCCAACGCCACTGCAAACACAATCGTCAATACACTCGTTAGCCACACACCCTTAGTAGAGCGCAGCTTAATCCACTCGGAAGATAGTTGCCTCAACATGAATTACTTACCTCCTTGTGGAACGTCGAATTGGGTCGCCTGATATTGCACCGCATCACCCGTAATCTTCATGAATGCCTCCTCCAAGGAAGACTGTTGCTCACTCAATTCGCGCAACGCCACCCCTTCACGGAACGCCAGCGCACCAACCGCATCAGTAGCGCCCTGCACCACCAGCGTAGGTCGCTGCTCCGCATCCGCCTGACGCTCCACCTGCAACCCCTCCCGCTGGAGTGCGGACTCCAAACGAGCCAAATCCGCCTCCTCCGCCCGCACCACAGAGGTTGACTGCGACGCAGAACGAATAAATTCCTGAGTAGAAGAATCCGAAATCAGCTTGCCTTGGCCAATCACAATCAAATGATCCGCCGTCAGCGCCATCTCCGACAGCAGGTGCGAAGACACCAGCACCGTACGGCCCTCAGCAGCCAAATTTCGGATAAAGCCACGCACCCAGCGGATACCCTCCGGGTCCAAACCATTCACCGGCTCATCCAAAATCAACATTTCCGGATCCCCCAACAGCGCCGCAGCCAAACCCAAGCGCTGCCCCATACCCAAGGAAAACTGGCCGGTCTGGCGAGACGCAACATCGGTCAAACCAACAAAACTCAGCACCTCATCTACGCGAGACTTCGCAATCCCATTCGCGGCGGCAATCCACTGCAGATGTGCCCGGGCAGAACGCTTCGGATGCACCCACTTCGCATCCAACAATGTCCCCACCTTCCGCAGCGGTTCCTTGTATGCGGAATACGGCTTGCCATCGATCAACGCCGTACCTGTGGTTGGCTTATCCAGCCCCACGATCATGCGCATCGTGGTGGACTTGCCGGCACCATTCGGGCCCAGGAATCCGGTAACCAGACCAGGCTGCACCGAAAAACTCAGGTCGTTCACCACGGTCTGCCGTCCATATTGTTTGGACAAAGAACTCACAGTAATCATGGCCACCAGTCTACATACCCCTATCTAGTGTTGCCCGCACCCCAATTCCCTGGCACTTTCCTTGGTTCTTTCAGGCGTTCTCATATTTCTTCTATATTTGCTGGCGCGCGTGCCATATACTCAATTTTCATGAGCCCCGGAGATGCATTCCGCGCCGATTCATGGCTAGATCGCGACGAAAACACGTCGTCGCGTAAGCGTGGATTCTCGGTGGCCATCACCACCCCACTCACCCAACTTGCCCGGCGCGTATGGCGTTTCGCCGCCACCAGCCCTGGCCGCCTCTCCCTCGTCACCACGTTCCTAGTCATCGCGTTGTTGGTTGCCGGCATCGCCAACGCCATTTCATCCAACAATCGTCAAGACCGTCTCGACGCGCTCGTGACCCAACAGGAACCACTCACCAACGCGGCCCAGGAAATCTACACCTCGCTATCCATCGCCGATGCGGCCATCACCAGTGCATTCCTCCTCAAGTCCGCAACCACCACCCCAGTAGAGACACAGTTCAATTCCGCTGTCCTGCGCGTCAACGACAGCCTCGTACGGGCTTCCAACGGCATATCCAATATCGAGTCCCGAGAGATGGAACTCGTAGTAAATATCCAAGCCCAGATGCCGGAATATCTGCACCTCATTTCCAGCGCCCAAGCAAACGACCGGCAGCGCAACCCCATCGGCGCCAGCTACCTCACCCAAGCCAGCTCGCTCATGCGAGAGCGCCTCCTGCCCGCCGCTGAGGAATTGCACACCCTCACCAGTCTGCGGCTCAGCGAAGAACAAGACCGCCTGATCCGCCCACCATTCATCCCCCAATCTGGCCTCATCGCGGCACTGATTTTCCTGATCCTGGCGCAATTCTGGCTGGCGGCGAAAACCAACCGACGCCTCAACATTGGCTGGCTCGCTGCCACCATCCTCGTAGTACTCGCAACCATCTGGTCCGTGGGCACATCCGGTTTCAACTGGTATGCCGGCCAGCACCTCCAGGAAACCACCGTCCGCCCACTCGAACAGCTGAACAATGTTCGGATTACTGTGCAGCAGGCCCGGACGGAAGAGGCGTTGGGGTTGATCCAACGCAACTACGGCGAGGACGCACAGGCGATCTTCACCGACAGCATCAGCGCCATCGACAAAACCCTGGAAGATATCCGTAGCGACGTGCTCCACCCCGCCAGCATCGACAACGCCCGCGAAGCGCTGCGACTATGGGACAAGAGCCATGCTGCAATGGTGATTCAGATTCGCGAAGGTAACTACAGCCAAGCCATTCTGGAAGCGTTTGGGGGTGAGGATGCCCAGTCTGTGGCCTCGACGTCGTTCGCGATCCTCGACGCCGACCTCCAAAACCTCATCTCTTCCGCCAGAACAGAACTGCAACAAGCTCTCATCCAGGAACGTGTCACCGCGGTAACCACCACCAATATTCTGGCTATATTGATCATTCTTGCGGCCATTGCCGTGGCCTATGGCAGCCGGCCTCGAATTCAGGAGTACGTGTGATGAACCTCAAGCACCCACGACGCATCGCGGCCGCATCGCTCCTTTGCCTTTGCTCCCTCGGCACGTTGAGTGCCTGCGCCAGCAACGAACCCACCCTGCCGAAATGGCCGGAAGCAGAAAATATTGCCAACAGCTCCCTCCCCTTGGGGTCGGTGTTGCTGACCAACCCTACCTATGTGCCGGATGTGGCCACCCAGGAGCCGGCTTTTGGTAGCTTGGCGCCGGATGCCCTCACGCCGCAAGAACGCATCCCGGAGATCGTGGCGCGGGGGCGGGTCATCGTTGGGGTGGCGCAATCCCTGAACCGTTTGGGATTCCGTGATCCTGTCACCGGCGACCTGGCCGGGTTCGAGGTGGATTTGGGTCGGGAAATCGCGCGGGATATTTTCGGTGACCCGAACCGGGTAGATTTCCGATTCGTGGAATCGAAGGACCGCACCGAAGCGCTGCAAGAAGGTCGCGTGGACATCATTATCCGCACCATGTCGATCACGCGTGAGCGACAGCGTGACCTGGAATTCTCCACCCCATATTTGGAGGTGCACAATCGTCTGTTGGTGCGGGAAGGTTCCCCGATCACGAGCTTCGCGGATCTTGCTAACCGCCGGGTTTGTGTTTCCGCTTCTTCCACCTCAGCTGCCGCGGTGACGCGGTTCCCAGTGAAGGAGGTGTTGGAGACGCAAACCTGGACTGACTGTTTGTTCGCTATGCAGCGGAATCAGGCTGACGCGATTTTCACCGACGACGCCATCCTCACCGGCCTCCAAGCCCAAGACCCTTACACCCGCATGATTGATGAGGAATTCGGCACGGATTACTACGGAGTGGCGATGGCGGCGCCAACAGCTGACAAGGACACCCGTGGCCTGGTCCGGCAGGTAAATGCGACCATGGAGCGCATTCGTCAAGATGGCACCTGGGATCAGCTGTACAACTTCTGGCTGCGGGATTTCCTGGCACCAGGGCAGTCCTTGCCGATGCAATACCGAACCCCAGATGAAGATGCGCAGCTGGAGGAATTCCGCAGGTCCAGCGCCGGTGCGGGTGCGGGTGCTGGTTCTGGTGCGGCTGCCGACGCTGGCGCTGGCGCGGGTTCCTCTACGGCAAGCACACCTACCGATGCCGCGACCGCGACGAGTCCAACCGCGATTGATGAGGAGGTTCAGCCATGAGTGACGAACCACGCAATCCACTCCACGAAGACCCAGCCACATCCAACACGGAAAGCGCAAACGAGGCCTTCCGCCCAGAGCAGATCCACACCGAAGCAGTGGTGTTCGACCCATTCGCCGACGACGATGACTACGAAGCCGATGAAATCGAAAACGAACAGGCCGCAGAAGCCGACTCCGAAGCAACCGCAGCCGTAGCCTTCAACCCATTCGCCGACGACGATGACTACGACGAAGACACCATTCCCGGACTCGTCACCGACCCAACCCCCGGCGCCAGCAACGTAAACCCCAAAAACACCAGCACAGACAGCGGCGAACGCTCCCGCCAAGAAGCACTAGAAAACTTCCGCTACCTCCGCGGCGCCTCCCGCCAAGGCAAAGAAGTCGCCGGCGGCATGGTTACGCTCCCATTCATCACGCCTTACCTGCCCGAATCCGCCATCATTGACACAAGCGACCTCAAGGACGGCGTCGAACAACCATCCCTCAAAAAAGGCGACATCATCGGCGGACAATACGAAATCATGGGCCCCATCGCCCACGGCGGAATGGGCTGGGTATACCTCGCACTCGACCACTACGTCGCCGACCGATACGTCGTGCTCAAAGCAATGATGAGCAGCGACAACCCACACGAACAAGCCGTCGCCGAATCCGAACGAGCCTTCCTGGCCGACATCACCCACCCCGGCATCGTCAAAATCTTCAACTTCATCGACGACTACATCATCATGGAATACGTCGGTGGCCCCTCCCTCCGCGACATCCGCCGCAGCGCACCAACCAACCTCCTCAACCTCGACATCGCCATCGGCTACATCCTCGAACTCCTCCCAGCACTGGACTACCTCCACTCCCGCGGCGTGGTCTACAACGACGTCAAACCCGACAACGTCATCGTCACCGAAGACCAAGTGAAACTCATTGACCTCGGCGCAGTCTCCGGCATCGGAGCCTACGGCCACATCTTCGGCACCCGCGGATTCCAAGCACCGGAAATTGCCACCACCGGCCCAACCGTCGCCTCAGATATCTACAGCGTAGGGCGGACGTTGGCGTCGTTGATCGTTAAACTGCCAGTACAAGACGGGATTTACGCCCCCGGCCTACCAACCCCCGACGAAGAACCGCTCTTCCGCGAATACCTATCGCTCTACCGGCTGCTTCTCCGTGCCACCAACGAAGACCCCGAAAAGCGATTCTCCTCCGCCACCACCATGGCCAACCAACTCCGCGGAGTGCTCCGCGAAATCCTCGCGCTGCGCGACGGCCGCCACTTCGCACACCTCGACACCCGATTCTCCGCACAACGCAACACCTTCGGCACCAAACACCTCGTGTTCCGCACCGACCAACTCATCGACGGCATCGAACGCTCCGTCGAAATCACCGCCCCAGAAGTCGTCGCCGCACTACCAACCCCCCTCGTAGACCCCGACGACGTCGGCGCGCCACTGCTCAGCGCAGTGGGCTTCTCCGAAGCCAGCGACCTGCTCGAAACCCTCCGCGTCGCCAGCGAACAACACGAACTGTCCGCCTCCGTCGAAGTGCCCCTCACCATCGTCCGGGCACTCCTGGACCTCGGACAAACCCACGAAGCCCTAGAAAAACTCGCCGAACTGAAACCGCATCTCGGCAGCGACTGGCGCTTCCACTGGCACTCCGGGATCGCCGCGCTCCTCCAAGGCGACTACGGAGCGGCGCAAGAATACTTCAACACAGTGCTCTTCATCCTGCCCGGTGAACCAGCACCGAAACTTGCCCTCGCAGCAACTGACGAACTCCTGCTGCAACAAATGGGTGTCAACGGCACAAAACTCCTCAACCCAGTGGTGACGAAAGCCGCGAGCGCCCTGGCCTACGCCCAACGCATACCCGTCGATGACGTGTCCGAAATCCCCTCGTGGGAACACGTCGACCAGGACCCAGTGGCGCTCCGTTTCCATGCGATGCGCCTCTATGGCTTGGTGTGGCAAACCAACCCTGCAACCGTTTCCTCCGCCTTCGGCCTGGCACGGCAACTCCACGCGGAAGGGCTGGTGGATGCGGCGGTTTCTGCACTTGATCGAGTGCCACATAACTCCCAGCACGCGGTGAAGGCGCGGCTCACGACCATCCTGCTACTGGTGTCCGATCCGAAGAATGTGAACGAGTCCCGACTGCGCCGCGCCGCCCGCCGATTGGAACTGATTCCCACGAATGAGACGCGCGTGCCGCAGGTCAGCATTGCGATTCTGTTCGCTGCGTTGAAGTGGCTACGGTCAGGGGATGTTGAGTTGTCGTCTGACGTGCCGTTGATGGACGTGGAGTTTAGCGAGAATGGGTTGCGCGCTGGCCTGGAGGCTGGTTTGCGGAAACTTGCACGTCAGAGTCAGTTCCATAGGCATTCCTATAGGTTGGTGGAGCTGGCGAACCAGCTCCGTCCGCGGACCTGGTTCTAGTGGCGGGCAACCTGCATGCACTCTGCCCCAGCTTGCCCTACCTCTTGAATCTATAGCCCCTGCCCAGAACTCCGCGCTGAACCCTCGCGCAGAACATCGCGCAGAACCCTTGCCCAAAACCCTCGTGCAGTACGCCGCGCACAACCCCGTGCAGCACTCCGCGCACTACCCCTGCCCTGAACCCTCGTGCAGAATAAATGGCGGCAAACCAGGAATTCAGGCTCAAAATCGGGGTTTGCCGCCATGTTTTCTGCACGTACCCCATTTGCCGCCATATATTCGACACGAGGCTGTGCGCGCGCCTGGTGAGAAGCAAAGGTAGATGCCCCGCGCGAATGCACAACACGCACACCACGCACACTGCCCACAATGAGCGCGCAGAACCCCTGCCCAGAACCCCTATGCAGAATCCCGTGCAGAATAAATGGCGGCAAACCAGGAATTCAGGCCCAAAATAAGGGTTTGCCGCCATGTTTTCTACACGTACCCCATTTGCCGCCATGTTTTCTGCACGTACCCCATTTGCCGCCAT
>JBHAQQ010000136.1:0-10078 GCA_041830435.1 Corynebacterium sp. | reverse complement strand
GGAGCGCCCAATCGAGTCGGTATTGTGCCGTGGCAACATTGTCTTGTGTGTTGACGCGGAGCAGTTCGGTTTCCACTGCTTCGGCTTGGAGGGCATCCCAGGAGGTTTGCAGCCCCAGGTTGGCGTCCTGCGGTTGATCAGTGAGATTCGACGCCGCCGCCCGGTCTCCTTCAAGGAGGTCCAAGAATTCCTGGGCTACGTCATCCGCCACATCTGGCTTTGGGGTACATGAGCTCACACCAGCTACCAGAGCCATGGCAGTGAGCATTCCAATGGTTGCCCGCCGCGTGCGTTGTGAACCGCGCCGGGGGCGTTGCGTGGTGTGTAGGTACTCTGGGTGCATGGTGGTCATCTTAGTGGGCTTAGGTGATGATTCCGCGTTCCCTCGCCACGGCTACGGCGGCTGTTCGGTTGTTTACGCCGAGTTTGTGGAAGATGTTGGTGAGGTGGGTTTTGATGGTGGCTTCGGTGAGGACCAGGGTTTGGGCGATGTGTTTGTTGGAGGCGCCGTTGGCGACTTGGTTGAGTACGTCGAGTTCGCGGTTGCTGAGTGCTTCCATCGGGTGGGTGATGCGCTGGAGGAGTTTTCCTTGAATTTGTGGTGTGAGCACTGATTCTCCTCGGGCGGCTTGGTGGATGGCTGCGGTGAGGGTTTCTGGTTGGGTGTCTTTGAGGAGGTATCCTACCGCTCCTGCGGAGATGGCTCCGAGGATATCGGCGTCGGTGCTGTAGTTGGTGATGATGAGGACTTGGGGTGCGGGGTTGAGGGTTCTGAGGTGTTGGGTGGCGGCGACTCCTCCGGCTTGTTGGGAGTCTTGTGGGGTGTCGCCGAATCTGAGGTCCATGAGTACGACGTCGATTGCGCCTGGGTGGAGCGTGCAGTAGTCGATGGCTGCTTGTGGGGTGGATACTGCAGCAATGACTTCGATGGTTGCCATGTGCGGTTGGGCCTGGTGGGTTGATTGTGGGGCGTTGGTGGGTGCGGTGAGCATTGCCTGTAGGCCGGTGCGGACGACGGGGTGGTCGTCGGCGATGAGCACACGTACTGGTTGTGGGTGTTGCATGAGTTCCCTTGGGTGGTTGAGGCTTGGCGCTATGGTTTGGTGGTGGAATGTGTTGGGAGTTTGACGCTAACTCCACAACCGTGTCCGGGGCTGGATTCGATTTCCATGCTTCCGTTGCATTGGGCTGCTCGGCGAGCTACTCCTGCTAAGCCTACTGGCGAGTAGGTGGTGGTGTTCGTGTCCATGCCTCGGCCGTTGTCCACTACGTCTAGCACTACTTGGTGTGGGAAGTATGTGAGTGTGACGCGGGCGGTGTCTGCTTGGGCGTGTTTCACGATATTGCTCACCAGTGATTGGGTGATGCGGAGTATTGTGCTTTCTATCGTTGGGTCGAGAGTCGGGGTGGCTCCGGTTGTTTCATGGTGGATCGCGAGGTCCGCGGTGAGTGTTGGTGGTACGTGCTGCAGGATCCTGCCAAGTGCTATGTGCAGGTCGCTGTGTTGTAGCGGCGCGGGTTGCAGCGCTGCGATGATCGCCCTGGTCTCCTGGAGGTTTTCCGTTGCTGTGTTCCTGGTGAGGCGGAGGGTGTCCAGGAGGGCATCGCGTTGTGGGCCTGGGGGCATTCCTTGGAGCAGTTGTGCTTCCGCCGAATGCATGAGCATGGCGATGGAACTGAGTCCTTGTGCGACGGTGTCGTGAATGTCTCCTGCAAGGCGGCTGCGTTCTGCGATTTCACCGGCGGTATGGCTGGCTCGTTCTCGGGCGCTGGCTTGTTCGATGAGGGTGCGCATTCCCCAGCCCAGGCTGATCGCGACTACCGCGCCGATGATGGGTCCCACTACCCCGCCTACTGTCCAGCCGGAGTCGAGGCTCAAGCGCCACATGGCTGCGATGGCGATGATGAGCACGCTTGCGCAGGCCCACATGAATGGCAGGCGCATGCTGCATAGCAGGTAGAGGCCGAATGCGATGAATGCCGCTGTTGGGGAAACCACCAGCGCTGCACCCCAGGTGATCAGCATCGCTGCGAACAGGAGTGTGTGAAGGACGTTTCCGCGTGGGGCAATCGTTGCACCCCTGTTCCAGATAGTTTCTGCGGCTGCCAACGCGTAGGTGGCGAGGAATATGAACAATTGCCAGTGCACGCCGTCGTTGAGCAATGCGATGGCCGCCAACAGCGCCACCAGTAGGTGTACGCCGAGTTCTGCCCACGACCAGGCCTTGCGCAGGCCCTGTGAGGTCACGCCGTGTGAGGTCACGCCCTGCGTGGCCACACCCTGCGAGCTGACATCAGGAGAACCGAGTCCGGTGGCTGGGCTTGGCTGTTTCATATTCGCCATCCTACTGCGCTCATCCTACTGTGCTCATCCTGCTGTGCTCATCCTGCTTGATTCCCCCATCGTGGTTCCTCCAAAAGTATGAGGGAAACTCCGTCCCCTTTGCCGATGTGCAGCTCGAGTAGGCGGCGTTGAATGAATCCTATGAAGATTGCGATGACGAGCCCAGCGACGTGGGCATTTCAAGGAGTGCGGGAGTTGCGTGCTGCAAGGGGCAAGACAGCCTTGATTGTGGTGACGGTTGCGATGCTGACGTTGATGGTGACATTTTTGGGTGCACTGTCCGGTGGTTTAGGTCAACGATCCATCGGCGCGTTAGAGCAGGAACTGGAAGCGAGCGCCGGTCAGGCATTGGTGTTGAGCGCTACCGCCAACGGATCCCTCGGCGCATCCCAACTTGATGAACAGACCCAAGCGGCGGTCCAGGAACAAGGTGGTCATGTGGTCTTCTTTTCTCGCTCTCGGGTCGACGATCAACCAGTGATGCTCATGGCAGGGTTGGAGGCGCCGGAGCTTCCTGACAGTTCCTCTGCCTACCTGGAGCATCTGCCGGTTCAGCGTGTTGGCTTGGACGAATTGGCAGCCAACCCCGCAGTGCTTTCGTTTGGAATTGTTCCGGACACCGCCCCCGCAATCGTCAATACTGATTCCTTCACCGGCAAGTCTGCTTTGTTGACTTCGGCAAGTTTCGCCGGGGAGAACACCAGTTTAAGCTTGATGATCAATTTGCTGTACATCATTAGCGCCCTGGTACTTGGCGCATTCTTTACCGTTTGGACGATGCAGCGGCTGCGCGCGGTGACCATCAGTGTTGCTCTCGGTGCGTCGCGCCCAACTATTGTGTTCGACGCCATCTCCCAAGCGCTCATCGTCCTCCTCAGCGGAGTGGGGCTCGGTGTGCTTGCCACGATCGGAGGCGCCGCCCTCTTAGGTGCCGTTGCCTCGAACGTACCGATTTTGCTGCAAGCCTCCTCTATTGCCTTGCCAGCGGCAGTGCTGCTTGGCGCTGGCTTGCTGGGCGCGATTGCCTCGATGCGGCCAATCCTCAATGTTGATCCTCGCGTGGCGCTCAACGCATAAGTTGCCCACACACATGGAGCTCACGCAGTTCACCGTGCTGCTCCTCAAGCACACTTCCTTCACTCGGCTCGTGCAGCCGACCACCGCAGAAAGTTCGATCATGAATACACCTTCGAATCCCCCGGTTCACGTTCGCGACCTCCATCTGGTTGTGCCCGACGGCAGCTCCACGAGAAGTGTCGTCGACGGAGTATCATTTACCGTCGCACCGGGAGAAGTCCTTGGGATTACCGGCCCCTCTGGCTCCGGCAAGTCCACCATTTTGTCTATCCTGGCAGGTCTGCAAACCCCAACCAGCGGCGATGTGCTCATTGATGGAACGAATGTGAGCCTGCTGAATCACCGTCAACGGGCAACGCTTCGACGTGAACGACTCGGCATTGTGTTCCAACAGGCAAATCTCCTGCCGGCGCTGACGGCTCGGGAACAACTGCTGACCATGCGCAGGCTTTCCGGAATTCAAGGCCTGACTCGGAAGGCGTGGCGAAAGGCCAAGGCTGATGCCGATGCACTGCTTGACCAAGTGGGCCTGGCAGCGTTTGCTGATGTGCCAGCGGTGCAACTGTCCGGTGGGCAGCAAGCGCGGATCAATCTCGCACGGGCGCTGATGAACAACCCCGAAGTGTTGCTGGTTGATGAACCAACCGCGGCGCTTGACACTACAAATGCTGACGCGGTCACTGCCTTGTTGCTGGACTTGGCACAACAACGGCAAACCAGCGTGATCTACGTGTCTCATGACCAACATCAGTTGGCTCAACTTGACCGTGTGATCACGCTGGTGGATGGGCGCATCGTCCCAGAAACGAGCTTTGCTGTGCAGTAGCCTGCCGTTGCAACCCCGAAATCGGACCGCACCCGCGGTCGAATTTCTGGGCGCCTCCGCAGAGGAGTCCTGGCTGCGAGCGACGCTACTTGGTTACGCGGACTTCCGCCTTAGCGCCTTCAACAGCTTCCAAGCCCTCTTCTTCGGCAATGCGAAGCGCTTCCTCGATGAGTGTTTCAACGATTTGGTCCTCAGGCACCGTCTTGATGACTTCACCCTTGACGAAGATCTGTCCCTTGCCGTTTCCAGAAGCTACACCAAGATCGGCGTCGCGAGCCTCACCAGGACCGTTGACAACACAGCCCATTACCGCAACGCGCAACGGAAACTCCATACCTTCCAATCCCGCAGTGACTTCATTCGCGAGCTTGTACACATCAACCTGGGCGCGGCCACACGAAGGGCAAGAAACAATTTCCAGTTTCCGCGGACGAAGATTCATCGACTGCAGAATTTGGTCGCCCACCTTGATTTCCTCTACAGGAGGTGCAGACAACGACACACGAATCGTGTCACCAATACCCTCGGCAAGCAGCGCACCGAACGCCACCGAAGACTTGATAGTTCCCTGGAACGCCGGGCCAGCCTCCGTCACACCCAGGTGCAACGGGTAGTCCGTCTGCGCAGCCAATTGGCGGTACGCCTCCACCATCACCACTGGATCATTGTGCTTCACCGAAATCTTAATGTCGCCAAAGCCGTGCTCTTCGAACAGGGAAGCTTCCCAAATCGCGGACTCCACCAAAGCCTCAGGTGTCGCCTTGCCATACTTCTCCAGGAACCGGCGATCCAGCGAACCAGCGTTCACACCAATTCGAATAGGGATACCCGCGTCACCAGCGGCCTTCGCTACTTCCTTCACGCGGCCATCGAATTCCTTGATATTGCCCGGATTCACACGCACCGCTGCACAACCGGCGTCAATAGCGGCGAAAATGTACTTCGGTTGGAAGTGAATATCCGCAATCACTGGAATCGGCGACTTCTTCGCGATCATCGGCAATGCCTCAGCATCAACGGTTTTCGGAACTGCCACGCGCACGATATCGCAACCCGACGCTGTGAGCTGCGCAATTTGCTGCAACGTGGCATTCACATCGTGCGTCTTCGTCGTCGTCATAGATTGCACCGAGATCGGATGATCCGAACCTACGCCCACACCACCGACCATCAATTGACGAGTCTTACGACGAGGAGCCAGTACAGGTGGCGGACCGCTAGGGGTACCGAGGGAAATTCCAGTCATGGAAACAAAACCTCAAAACATGTTCGTGAATAGAAAAACTTATAAAGTCTTAGATTGCCTAGGCTACAGTTTACGCCCCAATTGCCCGGAAGTGCCACAGCCCTGCCTGGGCACCGCGAGCTAGAACAGGCTAATTGGATTCACCACATCCGCAGTGATCACCAACAAACCAAACGCCAACAACAACGCCGACATTGCATATGTCAACGGCAACAATTTCGTGTAATCGGCAGGACCCGCAGGCGCCAATCCTCTACGCCGACGTACCCAATCCCGAAGCTTCTCCCACAGCACCATCACAATATGCCCACCATCAAGCGGTGGAAGTGGCAGCAAATTGAATCCCGCCAAGAACAGATTCAAACTTGCAAGCATCATCCAAAAACTCTGCCATGCACCAACGCTTACCAACTCCCCACCAATACGCGACGCACCCACAACACTCATCGGAGAATCATCCGCACGATCCCCACCAGCAATCGACTTCACCAAACCAGGAACACGCTCTGGAATGGCCACGATGCCCCGCACAGTCTCGCCGACCATATAGCCAGCAAAATCCAACGTACCGCCCACAGCAGACACCGGATTGAACTGCAGCATCTCATAATTCGGCTGCTCCGCAATAATGCCAATTGCAGTCGTCAAAAACGGATTCCCCGCAGAATTCAACCGCTCCACAACCTGCACTGGAATCTGCAACGCAACTTGCTTACCGTCACGCAACACCACCGCCGGCGTCGGAAGCTCCTGGCCAGCCTCAAGTTGGGAATGCTGCTGAGCCACATTATCCACAGCCTTCGTCAATGCCGGAAAGTCCGGCGTCGATTCCCCATTGAATGAAACAAACATATCCCCAGGCAGCACACCCGCACGCTCCGCAGGACCCACCCCACTACACTGCTCCAAACGACCATCGGATCGCTGCGAAGCAGCCACGCACTGCGTATCAGCAACCTTCGGTTCAAACACCACATCCGTATTCGGCAACCCCCACTTCAACGCAACCCCAAACAAAATCGCAAGAGCCAGCACCACATTCAGCACAATCCCGCCCAGTAGCACCACCACCCGAGCCCAAGCAGGACGATTCACCATCGCAAACGGCCGCTCCTCCTCAGACACTGCATCCAAGTTCGTCATTCCGGCAATATCCACAAAACCACCCAGCGGAATTGCCTTCAAACCATACTCAGTCTGCCCCCCAGAACGACCCTTGTACGGACGCGTCACCGACCACAGCGTTGGGCCAAACCCAACAAAATAACGACGCACCCGCATCCCCGTAGCGCGCGCCGCCCACATATGGCCAAGCTCATGCCACGCAATAGAAAACAAAATACCAACAGCAAACAGCACTATCCCCGTAGCCACGGACGCATCCTCTCATGAGCCAACGCACGAGCCTCGCGCTCCATCGCCAGCACATCCGAAACATCCCGCGGAGCACGCGCCGCGGAACCACAATCCTGCATCACTTCCTCAATCGTGTCCACAATACGAGGAAAACTCAAACGACCAGCCAAAAACTCCACCGCTGCCTCCTCATTCGCCGCGTTATACACAGCCGGCATCATCCCACCCACCGTCGCAGCCTCGCGAGCCAAACGAACAGCCGGGAACACCACATCATCCAACGGCATGAAATCCCACTGAGCAGCCTGAGTGAAATCCAACTTCGGCTGCGCATCAGCCACCCGATGAGGCCAACCCAACGCCAAACTAATAGGCAACTTCATCGACGGAGGAGAAGCCTGCGCAATCGTTGCGCCATCCACAAACGTCACCATCGAATGGACAATCGACTGCGGATGCACCGTAACCTCAATCCGCTCCGCCGGAATACCAAACAACAAACTCGCCTCGATCAGCTCCAACCCCTTATTCACCAACGAAGCAGAATTCAAGGTATTCATCTGCCCCATCGACCACGTAGGGTGGTTCGCCGCCTGCAACGGAGTAACTGGCTCCAACTGCTCACGCGTCCAACCACGAAATGGCCCGCCTGAAGCAGTCAACACCAATGTATCCACCTCAGACGAACTACCAGCCAGCAAACACTGAGCCATAGCCGAATGCTCCGAATCCACCGGAACCAACTGGCCCTCACTCGCAGCATCCAAAACCAGCTGCCCACCAGCAACCAATGACTCCTTGTTCGCCAGGGCCAAATGCGCCGACGTTTGCAACACAGCCAGTGTTGCAGCCAAGCCCATTGACCCCACCAAGGCATTGAGAACGACGTCGTGCGAACTCAACAACGGCCCACACACCTCAACAAGTTCACGCGGTGCGTCTTGACCACGAATCACACGACCGCCCAACTCCCGCTCCACCATGTCAGCAGCCCGCTCCGAAGAAACAGCCACACGACCAGCGTCCAAGCCAAACGCCTTAGCCTGCTCAACAATCAAATCCGGATTCGACCCGTGTGCGGAAATGCCAACCAGATCAAAAAGCTCCGGATTTTCCGCAATGACTTCCAACGCCTGCGTACCGATCGAGCCTGTGCTACCAAGAATCACAACTTGCCTTTTATTCACGACCGCCATTCTAGCCCTATCCCCCAACTCACCCCTATAAGGGCAAAAGCGACGCAATGATGCAGAAGAAACCCAACAAATGTGCAAAGATAGGAATCAAGAATTCGGTTCAATCTTGCATGCGCTGATTTGGAGCGTCACGATTGACCCAAACACCATGACGATTCAGGAGGAAACAGTGGCATCCCACGCTGCATCCCACGCTAAGGAAGCTGAAGTATACAACGGTGTGTCCACCGCGGACGTGCCTTCCGCTGCATGGGGCTGGAGCGCTCTCACCAAGCGCGCAGTGGTAATTTCTGGTGTGTGCGGCGGCCTGTTCTTGTTGGCCATGTTGTTCGGCAACCACGAAGGAAATGTTGAGAACATCTGGCTGGTTGTGCTGGCTGCCCTGGTATTCATCGGTACCGCTATCACCGCATGGGGGTTGCCAGGTAAGCAAGTAACCAAGGTGACCGCACACAACAAGCCAGTTGGACACGTGGAGCCAAACTGGACTGCGGATCAGCGTAACCTGACCGGTGCTTACGAGAAGCTTTCCGATGAAGAGCTCCTCGCTTGGAACATCAAGCGCTAATTCCGCTCATTTCAGTTCCCCCTCCCCGTTATGAACTGTCCTCCGAAAGTTGGACTAGTTACATATTAGGCGGTTAGAGGCTCAAGGGTCTGGTTCCGATATTGCATCGGAGTCAGGCCCTTGAGTCGTTTTGGTTACGTTCATGGTTGTGCCAACGAAGGAAGGTTAATCCTTAGTATCCTCTTCCTTCTTCGTCGCGTTGCGCTTGTTCTTCGAGAACCTAAGCAAGAAGTATGTTGACAGAACAAGGCCGAAACATAGGCTCACAACAAGCCGGGAGCCGACAATCCCTATGTTGAAATGATCGAACAAAAAGAAAAGCGATAGAGCTGGCAAGGTTACTATTGCGACAAAAAATAGAATCCGTTTCATTTGCGCTCTATGTTCTCAGTCAAGGTGATGAGTTCCATTTTGTAGTAGATATCCTACTTTGTAAATGTAAGGACTAGAATTGTGATCTCTTTGTGACCTAGCACCGTCCGAATAGTAAAAATTGTGTGTAACGCGGTGCAATACTCCAGTTATTAAAGCTTCATCCTATTATTTCGCTAATTGTGACCACGCGTGGGATTCGAGCGCTCGAGGAGATGATGCAATGTCACTGGGTATGGTTTCCTAGCCTACTTAAGGAATACAGGGGATCCATTTCAAGATCGGCTACGGTGTTGCCGTGGCTGACCAAATCCGCTCGAGCTGTGAAGTAGCCCGATGTTCCAAGTCGTATGTGGTGCCCCTTCCACCGTTCATACTTTGAACGGCGGCCACATCGATGGTTGCCAGCTCAACAAACCACCGTGCAGAATACATGGCGGCAAACCCCAAAAAACACCCCAAAAATCCGGTTTGCCGCCATTTTTTCTACACAACCAACCAACTTACGCGACAAGCTCCATCCCCAAATGCCCCGCAACAAAGAAACTCGCCCCCCAAAGAACAAGGAGGACGAGTATTGGATTAGCTTGGAAAGCGTAAAATGGCGCGCCACCAGGCCCTGGTGGCGCTCAGCGACGACTTACTTACATGCAGCCGCTACCTGGGAAGCCAATGCTCCACCGACGATCAACGAAAGCACCAAGCCAGCCCAAGGCAATGCAGCAGAAACTTGGCGGTTCAACTCTGGGTTGTAAATGCCCAAAGCCCGCTGAATGTTGTTATTGGTCTCTTGGATCTGTGCACGCATGTGCGCCAATCCTGGCTCATTGGAATTCGCAATTGCAGCCAAAGGAGCGAAGATCAAGAACGGAGCTGCAGCTGCGGCAGCAGTGCTTACACAAGCACCCACATTGGAGCTGCCGGATGCACCTGCGGTACCACCTTCGGTTGTGCCGCTGGAACCCTCAGCCAAGGAAGATGCACCACCTGCACCGCCCTCGCTCGTGGAGCCAGAACCTTCAGCAGAGGCGGTTGCACCGCCCTCAGTCGAGGAACCGGAACCTTCAGAAGACTGACCGGAGTTGCCTTCTCC
>JBHAQQ010000135.1:0-5873 GCA_041830435.1 Corynebacterium sp. | reverse complement strand
TGGGATCTTCGGTTGCGGATTCCTTGTACGCCTCCGAGCATTTTTATGCTGAGGATAGCGACAGCTAGCTGGCTGCCCGCTGGTCCTCCGTGAGACAGATTGGTGGCGCTTGGTCGGCTACGGTCTCCTTGGTGATGATGACCTCAACGATGTCTTCGTCATCTGGAATGACGAATTGGATTGGGTTGAGGATCTGCTCCATGATTGATCGGAGGCCACGAGCGCCCGTTTCCCGAGCCAATGCCAATTGGGCAATTTCACGCAGGGCATCGTCTTCGAATACGAGGTTCACGCCGTCCATTTCGAACAGGCGTTGGTACTGACGTACCAAGGAGTTTTTCGGTTCGGTCAGCACCCGGATGAGCGATTCTTCGTCTAGGTGTCCGACATGTGTCACTACCGGCAGGCGGCCAATGAGTTCCGGGATAAGACCGAACTTCACGAGGTCCTCCGGTTCGACATACTGAAATGGGTTTGGATCCTCTTCGGATTTCACCGAGATTTCCGCGCCGAATCCAATTCCCTTTTTGCCGCGGCGTTCGCTGATGACTTTTTCCAAGCCAGCGAATGCGCCGGAGACAATGAAGAGCACATTCTTGGTGTCGAATGGGATAAATTCTTGGTTCGGGTGCTTGCGGCCGCCCTGTGGAGGAACGTTTGCCACGGTTCCTTCCAGGATTTTCAACAGGGCTTGCTGTACGCCTTCGCCGGATACGTCACGGGTGATGGATGGGTTTTCCGATTTGCGAGAAATCTTATCAACTTCATCCACATAGATAATGCCGTGTTGGGCCTTTTCAACGTCAAAGTCTGCTGCTTGGAGAAGCTTGAGGAGGATATTTTCTACATCCTCGCCCACATATCCCGCTTCGGTCAGACTTGTTGCATCGGCAATTGCGAATGGGACATCGAGCATCCGTGCGAGGGTTTGTGCAAGGTAGGTTTTTCCGGAGCCAGTTGGGCCGAGCATAAGCACGTTGGACTTTTGCAGTTCTACGGCATCATCATCGCGACGGGCGGCAATGTTGCTGCGTTCCGTGGCAATTCGCTTGTAGTGGTTGTATACCGCCACTGCCAGCACTTTCTTAGCCTCGTCCTGGCCGATGACATAGCGATCGAGAAATTCCGCGATCTTGCGTGGCGTTGGGAGTTCTTTTTCCCCACTGGTTGGTTCCGCTTGTGCAAATTCTTCTTCAATGATTTCGTTGCACAGTTCAATGCATTCGTTGCAGATGAACACTCCAGATCCGGCAATCAATTTGCGAACTTGTTTCTGTGACTTGCCACAGAAGGAGCACTTCAATAGATCTGCAGTCTCGGTCATGGAATCCTCAATTGTGGGTGAACGTAGCTAACCAGCTGGTGCTTGGATGTGGGTCGCCTCCGGTGCGCCGTGTTGACGCGTTGATGCTGGTGACCCATCTATCAGACACCCCATGCTACTTGCCTGTTTGATGTTTTGGTTGATGAAATGGGCGTGTCCGGCGCAGCGAATGCTGAACCGGACACTGGTGGGACTCAAGAGGTAAAACGTAACAATTGTGACTGTTTTCCACTTACCGTTCAGATGCGCGCCACCGCGCAGAGAGCTTTGCGTGCTACTGAGCAGAGAGCTTACGGTAGTCGAAGACCTGGTCGATAATGCCGTATTCCTTCGCCTCTTGGGCAGTCAGGATCTTGTCACGGTCTGTGTCAATACGAATTTGCTCTGGAGTGCGGCCGGTATGACGCGACAGCGTGGTTTCCATGAGGTCCCGCATACGAGCAATTTCATTAGCCTGGATTTCCAGGTCGGATACCTGACCTTGTACCCCACCGGATGCTGGCTGGTGGATCAGCACGCGAGCGTTTGGCAATGCGGCGCGCTTTCCTGGGGTTCCAGCGGCGAGAAGTATCGCCGCTGCGGAGGCCGCTTGTCCCAAACATACGGTTTGGACGTCTGGACGGACATATTGCATGGTGTCATAGATCGCCATGAGTGAGGTGAAGGATCCACCTGGGGAGTTGATGTACATGGTGATGTCGCGGTCTGGATCCAATCCTTCCAGGACCAGAAGCTGTGCCATGATGTCGTTCGCAGATGCATCATCTACTTGGGTACCAAGGAAGATAATGCGTTCTTCGAAGAGCTTGTTGTATGGGTTGGACTCCTTCACTCCGAAGCTGGAGTGCTCAACAAATGAAGGCAGGATGTATCGGGATTCTGGCATTTGCATTGCTTAGCTCTCCTTTGCAGAGGTAATGACGTGGTCAACGAAGCCGTACTCCAGCGCTTCTTGAGCGGTGAACCACCGGTCGCGGTCGGAATCCTTGGTGATTTGTTCTACGGTCTGGCCGGTGAATTGGGCGATGAGTTCAGCCATTTCCTTCTTGGTGTGTGCGAACTGTTCGGCCTGGATCTTGATGTCGGCTGCCGTTCCGCCGACACCTGCAGATGGCTGGTGCATCATGATGCGTGCATGCGGTAGCGCAAAGCGCTTCCCCTTTGTGCCTGCAGACAACAAGAACTGTCCCATGGAAGCTGCCAGTCCCATGCCGTATGTTCGAATGTCGCAAGGAGAAAATTGCATGGTGTCGTAAATCGCCATGCCTGCGGTGACGGATCCACCTGGGGAGTTGATGTACAGGGAAATGTCCTTGGTTGGGTCCTCAGCGGACAGCAACAGGATCTGTGCACAGAGTTTGTTGGCGATTTCGTCATCCACCTGGCTGCCGAGGAAAATGATGCGCTCCTTCAGCAGTCGGTCATAAACCGAGTCGTGAGGGGAAGGCGCGTCGTGGCCGCCCATTGTTGGGAGGTGTTGGTGGTTCCACGAGTTACTCATGTTGCTCCTTATTTCGCAATCCGCTGTTTGTACGTTCCTAAGCCTAGTGAAATCTGGGCATGGGTGGTGCCAATTTTTGGCTTGTTCGCTATAAGCACACAAACCGCTACGGCTTTGCGGGGTTTGCAAGAACTCAGAACTGCCGAGCGGATGCAACATGGCCCGATACCGTGCCTGGTTGGGCTTGGTATCGGGCCATGCATGAGCCGGCGGTGCATCTACATTATGGTTCCATTGTTGGTAGCCAATGCAGGTTCACAGCCTTGCGTGCAACGCTGGGTTGTGATGCTTATTCTGCAGACTCTTCTGCTTCTTCTTCACCGAAGTATTGGTCTACGTCCACATCATTGCCTTCGGTATCCTTTGCGGAAACCTTAGCAATGTTGATTGCCAGCGCCTTGCCGCGACGAACATCAGCGAACAGGTTTCCAAGCTGATTTGCTTGCTGCAGCTGCATGATGAACTGGTTTGGATCCATGCCGTATTGCGCGGCGGTAAACGCAATGTGGTCCATCAATTCTTCTTGGGAAACTTCGGCATTTTCCTGGTCTGCAACAGCGTCAAGGAACAGCTGAGTGCGGACGGAATCCTCAGCGGAGGAGCGTGCGTCAGCTTCGAAGGTCTCACGGGTGAGATCCTGTGCTGCGAGCATGTCGTTGAAGACCTTTTCGTCGCCACCGAATTGCTGGATCAGCTGCTGGATCTGTCCATCAACCTGAGCCTGAACGACGGATTCTGGCAATGGGATGTCGGTCTGCTCCAGCGCAGCTGCGAGCACCTTGTCGCGAATCTCTGCAGCTTGGCGGTTCTTTTGCTGAACCTCTACGCGCTCCTTGAGGGACTCCTTCAATTCGTCGAGGGTGTCGAACTCGGAAGCAAGCTGCGCAAAGTCATCATTGAGCTCAGGCAATTCGCGCTGCTTAGCGGAAACAACCTTCACGGTAACTTCAGCGTCTTCGCCTTCGTGATCGCCTGCAACCAACTTGGTGGTGAAGGTGCCTTCTTCTTCAACACGGAGGGTGCGCAGGGTCTTGTCCAGGCCCTTGAGGAGGGAATCGCCACCAATTTCGTATGACAGGCCTTCGGTGGTGGCATCTTCAACTGGCTCGCCGTCGATGGTGGCGGACAGATCGATGGTCAGCACGTCACCGGTCTTGAGCTTCCGGGTGATTGGCTTCAGAGAGCTGAAACGGGACTGCAGGGCTTCGAGTTCGTTCTCGATTGCCTCGTCCTGTGCTGGCAATGCCTCTACCTCGACGGTGATCTTGGAGAAGTCAGGAACGGTGATTTCTGGGCGAACATCAACCTCTGCGGTGAAGGTGATGGATTCGCCGTCCTTCAGTTCAGTGATATCGATTTCCGGCTGACCGATTACCTTGACGTCGTGTTCGTCAACAGCCTGGCCGTAGCGACTTGGCAGCATCTCGTTGATGACTTGGTCCAGCACAACACCGCGACCCAAGCGAGCTTCCAGAATCTTGGCTGGAACCTTGCCCTTACGGAAGCCTGGCATGTTTACCTGCTGTGCGAGGGTCTTGTATGCCTTGTCGAACTCTGGCTTGAGCTCGTCAAAGGTTACCTCGATGGTGAGCTTGGTGCGGGTGGCGCTCAGGTTCTCTACAGAGCTCTTCACGAATGCACACTCCTGTGTATGTCGGGCCCGCGGCGTTTTGCTGCCGTGGGCGGATGGTCGTCCACAATTCTAACGAGTGAATTTCGGATGGGTTTGGTTGGGGTGCAGTTTGCAGATATTCATGCGTCTACTCAACACAATCGCAACAGCAACCTGTCAGGTAATGCAAAAGACCTGTTGCAGATTCTGCAACAGGTCTTGATGTTGTCGGGATGACAGGATTTGAACCTGCGACCCTCCGCTCCCAAAGCGGATGCGCTACCAAACTGCGCCACATCCCGGGCCACAACTCGCTAGATTCAAAGTAATAACTTTGCTCTTGTGCGGTGCGTTGGATACTTTACGCACAATTCTTCACTTTTGCAAAACTCCTGGTTGAATACGTATTTTTCCATTCCAGACCTCTTGCAGAATCCCCTATTGCGCGCACACTTTGTGCGCAATGTTGAATTTGAACTGTGCATCGTTTGCGTCTCTTATGGTTTTGCTATCCAGAAAGGGCCACACAAGCGCTGGTCACACAAATACACCCAACGTTTTCAAACGGTTCCACAAAGCATTCATCACAACCTGACCACCAACAAGCAAAACCGAGCCGGTGGATGGCAGATTGTCTGTTGTAAAAACTCCGCCCAGGAAACTCCACGGCAGCGCCAGAGTTCACTGAATCCAAGATGGCATATCAACGGAACAACCACTCTCGAAAAGCGTAGCTGTCGTCAAATACAGGCTACAAGTGTCTACATTTGTTTACGATACTGGCGTTTTAAGAAATCGAAAATAGCTTCAGTTGCATCAAGGGTTTCAGTAGAACCAGGCCACTGTGTGACGATCTCTTCCGCGTGCCCAGCTAGGGGCGAAAATGCCCGGCCATCTTCTACCTTAAGCCCGATACCTACACGCTCTGAATAGATACCATCCTCAATTGGCCCTGCTGACCATTGAGCTCCGCTCGAGGCAATACACCAGGATCCGATGGCAACAAGAACTGCGATAACCTTGTCTTCGTAGCTGCGCTCGCTCTCTAAAATCTCCTCAACCAGTTGGCGTGGAAACGGACGATCCCCGTCCAAAACGGCTTCAGGATCATCAATTTTTGCGAGCACAGCTGGAACCGTTTCGTTCTGAAACTTGTACAACTTACGGGCAAGGAACTGTTCGTACTGCTCAAGCATAAGATCACCTCACCGAGGAATTGTTATCGACGTCATCCAATATAACCACCAGTAACCATTGGGTCCGAGTTCTGGACGCCAATGACACGACTTATTCCGACGTTTAAGTAGCAGAAAGTGTGTCTGACTTTCAGCATTATTACTGATTAGAACGGGTAAATCGTGCGGATATTAACATCAAAACTTATATCCGCCCGATTAATGTTCAATCCACCGGAATGGCACCCGCAAGTGCTAGTC